>NZ_JBQQEZ010000038.1:0-509 GCF_052258425.1 Psychrobacter sp. T6-4 | reverse complement strand
CGTCGCCCGGGGCCGGGCCGGGACTATCGGCGCGCCCGGCGAAAACTTGGCCGACGCGTTCCGCCGTCTCGTCGCAGAGCCGGGGAGGGCGGCGGCGTGATGGCCGACCGGACGTTACGCGCGCTCTCCCTCCCCCCTCTGCGGGGGAGGGTGGCCCCCGGAGGGGGGCGGGAGAGGGGAGCGTCGCATCCGGAGGAGTCGCGACGACCGCGCCATCCCGCATCGTCGCGCTGCCCCTCTCCCGACCCGGCCTGACGGCCGGCCCACCCTCCCCCCCAGAGGGGGGAGGGCAACGTGCGGAGGATGGACCCACTCATGAAGCTCCTCACCACCCCGGGCTTCTGGGTCGCGCTGCTGGCGCTGGTCCTGGCCGCGTTCCTGCCCTGGTGGGTCTCGGGCTACATCCTCGGGCTCCTCACCATCGCGTATTATTTCGGCGTCTTCGCCATGGCCTGGGACCTGCTCTTCGGCTTCGCCGGGGAGGTGAATTTCGGCCCGACCTTCCTGAT
>NZ_JBQQEZ010000037.1:0-521 GCF_052258425.1 Psychrobacter sp. T6-4 | reverse complement strand
ACAGCGCCGAGCGCATGGTCGGGGTCGGGATCGATCTCATCGTCGCCTGCCTCGCCGAGCGCCTCGCACAGGAGGTGCCGCGGCCGCTGCACGGGACGCTCGTGATCCAGCGCGCCAAGGCGTTCATCGAGTCCAACCTCGGCGACCCGACCCTCGATCCGCCCATGCTTGCGGCAGCCGTCGGCGTCTCGCTGCGGCGGCTGCAGGAGCTGTTCCACGAGCGGGGCCAGCACATCTCGGATTGGATCTGGCAAAAACGCCTGGAGGCGGCCGCCGCCCGCCTAGCCGATCCGGGTTGCACGCACCTGTCCATCGGCGCCCTGGCCTATGGCTGCGGCTTCGCCAACCAAGCCCACTTCGCCCGCCGCTTCAAGGCACGCTACGGGATGGCTCCCAGCGAGCATCGTCACGCGGCACTGATGAACGCACGACCGGGTCCGACGGCGCCTGCAGCTGCGTCCCGCCGATCGTAGCTCCCTGGAACATCCACCCGCCGGCTCGTGGTCAGGCCGCGTCGAAGG
>NZ_JBQQEZ010000036.1:0-544 GCF_052258425.1 Psychrobacter sp. T6-4 | reverse complement strand
AAGGCCCAGCAGGACATGATCCTGAAGCTGCGCGCCGAGGCCAAGATCGACCGCACCGACGCGGCGCCGGCCGCCGCACAGCCGGCGCCGGAGACGAAGAAGCCGTGATCGGATAGGGACAAAAGGTGTTCCCCCTCCTCCGGTTAGGAGAGGGGACCGGATACATCACCGTGTCATTCCGGGGCGCCGCAGGCGAGCCCGGAATCCAGAGCCGCCGACAGCGCAAGGTCTGCTCAACCTGCGATTATGGATCCCGGGCTCCGCTTCGCGGCCCCGGGATGACGGATCTGTGTCGGATCGCTCGGCCAACCTCCTCGGAAGATTCGAAGCCTTAGAACGGCAGGGCCTTCGGCCTGAACGTCTTATACCACACCGCGATCATCATCCGGGTCAGCGTCACCGCGGTGATGACCGTGGTCAGGATGCCGAGGATGAACACCACGGCGAACCCCTTCACCGGCCCCGAGCCGAGGAAGAACAGGATCAGCGCGGCGATCGCCATGGTCGAGTTCGAATCAATGATCGTCGCGAAGGCGCGGTCGAA
>NZ_JBQQEZ010000035.1:0-553 GCF_052258425.1 Psychrobacter sp. T6-4 | reverse complement strand
CGTCGACGTTGGCGCCCTGCGCCAGCACCCCGGCCTGCGCGGTGTCGGCGTTCTGCTGGGTCGCGGTGCCGCTGCCGGCCAGCGTCGAGGTCCGCCGGTTGGTCACGTCCGCGAGGTGGCGGTTGGCTTCGGCCTGATCGACCATGGCGCGCGCCTGGATCAGCGCCGCCTGCAATTGCAGCACCTGCGATTGCGCCTGGACCAACTGCTGGTCGAGGTCGGGCGCGCTGATCCGGAACAGCAGGTCGCCCTTCCTCACGTGCGAGCCGATATCGACCTTGCGCTCGACGATGTAGCCGGTCGCCCGCGGATAGAGGCTCGCGGTGTCGAAGGCCTGGGTGGTGCCGGTCTGGGTCAGGCTGAGCGTGTCGGAGGCCTGCCGGGCCATGGCCACCCGCACGGTCTGGGGCTTCTTGGCCGCCTGCGGCGGCGGGCTCGCCGCCCGGGACGGCTCCGGCCAGTGGCGGTAGCCCAGGAGCCCGACCCCCGCCAGCGCCAGCAGGCCGATCCACAGGCGGCCGGGCCGCGCGGGGCCGCCGGGCGCGCCCGGCGC
>NZ_JBQQEZ010000034.1:0-569 GCF_052258425.1 Psychrobacter sp. T6-4 | reverse complement strand
GGGCTGCTCCACCCCGCGCCAAGTGTGTGCGGCTGATCCGGGCTGGCTGGCGCTGGTTGGCGCGCTCCGGGGCCGTAGCGATGGTCGTGATGAGGGAATGGCGCGGGCTCATGTGAGCGGGTGCGCTGTGTGTTTGCGATGTGCGGGTCTGGCGGCGACCGACTCTCCCGTGCCTTGAGACACAGTACCATGGGCGCTGGCGTGTTTAACGGCCGAGTTCGAGATGGGATCGGGTTCTGGGCACGCCGCTCAAGCCACCAGACCGGCGCATCGCAATGTTTTTGGGACTGGCCGTGCAGGGTGCTGCGACGGCGGGGTCCTCGTTCGGCAAGCATGCAGCGTCTGGCGCTGCTTGTCTTTGTTGCGACCGTGGTTGGCGTGGTCGTCACCCGCTTTGCAGCGGCTGCCGATCACGCACGGACACGGATCACGGGAGCGATCAAGTCAATCGGGCGATTAGTACCGGTCGGCTCAACGCGTCACCGCGCTTGCACCCCCGGCCTATCGACGTGGTCGTCTTCCACGGCCCTCAAGGGAGGTCTCGTTTTAAGGGGGGTTTCCCGCTTAGA
>NZ_JBQQEZ010000033.1:0-620 GCF_052258425.1 Psychrobacter sp. T6-4 | reverse complement strand
GACTGCCAAGGCATCCACCATGTGCGCTTAATTACTTGACCATACAACCCCAAAGGGTCTATTTACTTGCTAAGTTTATCTCTATTAGTAGTAAAAGTAGCCTCGAAGTAATTCGAGGTATTTTACTACTGAACAGATCTGGTACTTAACAGGTTGGTTTCGCAATTATAACGATATCACCTATGTTTATACGCTTGATTCAGTTCTCTTTACTTTTTTAATAACCCACCCCTGGGATAACAACTGATGTCGTTAAGAGGTGAGTTATTAAGGTTAAAAAGTGCGCGTGAACACGCTCTTCCTAACCCAGACTCATATCTATGTTTTTAAATAGTTCCTAATCCTTCGTCAGGTATTAGGTTCTGTATAAAACAGAAAGAAATAATCAGTACTTATTTGTTATAAGTCGAATCATTCGTTTCTATTTATGCTTATGTATATATTCTATTCAATCGCGCTTGTTTATTAATGGTGGAGCCAAACGGAGTCGAACCGTTGACCTCCTGCGTGCAAGGCAGGCGCTCTACCAACTGAGCTATGGCCCCTAAATAATGGTAGGCCTGGGCAGACTTGAACTGCCGACCCCCGCGTTATCAACACGGTGCTCTAACCAGCTGAGC
>NZ_JBQQEZ010000032.1:0-642 GCF_052258425.1 Psychrobacter sp. T6-4 | reverse complement strand
GGGTTTATAAGGAGTCAGATACTGCAAGTATCTGGCTTTTTTTTGGAATATCACTTCTTATATTTTTATGAGCTTGGTTCGGTGTGAGCATATTCAAACTTAAATGCGGTCTCCTCTCATTATAGATATGTATAGACTCGTCTATCATTACTTTCAACTCATCAAAAGTATTACACTCGTATAGTAAGAACTCATATTTTAAAATACCATTGATTCTCTCAGCCAAGGCATTTTGGTAACAATCATAGCCATCCGTCATTGACGGCGTTATCTGATAAGCTTTTAGTGCCTCTTGGTATAGCTCGGAGCAGTACTGTAGTCCTCTGTCTGAATGATGAATCATAGCATGATCATAGTAGCGGTTAGACTGCGCCATCTTTAACGCTTTGACCACATTGCACGCTCTCATATCGTTACTCAAGTGATAGCCCATAATCTGTCTTGAACAAGCATCTGTCACCAGCGATAGATAATGAATGCCCTCACTAGACTTTACGTAGGTGATGTCCGCCACGAGTACTTGCTCTGGTATCAGCGGTTGGTTTTGGTTGTCTTTTAACAAATTAGGATATTTCTTGAGCCAGTGCTTACTGTCAGTCGTCTTAGTATAGCTACGTTTGGGTTTCACCAGTAAGTCATGTG
>NZ_JBQQEZ010000031.1:0-699 GCF_052258425.1 Psychrobacter sp. T6-4 | reverse complement strand
ATAGATAATTACAAACCACTTGGGTGTTGTATGGTCAAGCCAAACGAGCAATTAGTACAGGTTAGCTACACACATCGCTGTGCTTCCACACCCTGCCTATCAACGTCCTAGTCTTGAACGGCTCTTTAGGGAAATCTTATCTTGAGGTGGGCTTCCCGCTTAGATGCTTTCAGCGGTTATCCCATCCGAACGTAGCTACCGGGCAATGCCATTGGCATGACAACCCGAACACCAGTGGTTCGTCCACTCTGGTCCTCTCGTACTAGGAGCAGCTCCTCTCAAATTTCCAACGCCCACGGTAGATAGGGACCGAACTGTCTCACGACGTTCTAAACCCAGCTCGCGTACCTCTTTAAATGGCGAACAGCCATACCCTTAGGACCTGCTTCAGCCCTAGGATGAGATGAGCCGACATCGAGGTGCCAAACACCGCCGTCGATATGAACTCTTGGGCGGTATCAGCCTGTTATCCCCAGAGTACCTTTTATCCGTTGAGCGATGGCCCTTCCATACAGAACCACCGGATCACTAAGACCTACTTTCGTACCTGCTCGACTTGTGGGTCTCGCAGTTAAGCGCGCTTTTGCCTTTATACTCTACGACCGATTTCCGACCGGTCTGAGCGCACCTTCGTACTCCTCCGTTACTCTTTAGGAGGAGACCGCCCCAGTCAAACTACCCACCATACATTGTCCTCGG
>NZ_JBQQEZ010000030.1:0-699 GCF_052258425.1 Psychrobacter sp. T6-4 | reverse complement strand
TATGGTCGAGATCTGATAGCAAGTCCTACTTGTAGGACGAAGTGGCAAATACCATGCTTCCAGGAAAAGCTTCTAAGCAATAGTTATAAACGAATCGTACCCTAAACCGACACAGGTGATCAGGTAGAGAATACCAAGGCGCTTGAGAGAACTCTGCTGAAGGAACTAGGCAAAATGGTACCGTAACTTCGGGAGAAGGTACGCTGCTGATGGTGATAGGACTTGCTCCTTGAGCTGTTGGCAGTCGCAGATACCAGGCTGCTGCAACTGTTTATTAAAAACACAGCACTCTGCAAACACGAAAGTGGACGTATAGGGTGTGATGTCTGCCCGGTGCTGGAAGGTTAATTGATGGGGTTAGCGTAAGCGAAGCTCTTGATCGAAGCCCCAGTAAACGGCGGCCGTAACTATAACGGTCCTAAGGTAGCGAAATTCCTTGTCGGGTAAGTTCCGACCTGCACGAATGACATAATGATGGCAGCGCTGTCTCCAGCAGAGACTCAGTGAAATCGAAATCGCAGTGAAGATGCTGTGTACCCGCGGCTAGACGGAAAGACCCCGTGAACCTTTACTACAGCTTTACATTGAACTTTGACCTGACTTGTGCAGGATAGGTGGGAGGCTTTGAAGCCGAGACGCTAGTCTTGGTGGAGCCAATCTTGAAATACCACCCTGGTCATGTTGGGGTTCTAACTCAGG
>NZ_JBQQEZ010000029.1:0-778 GCF_052258425.1 Psychrobacter sp. T6-4 | reverse complement strand
CGAGTTGCAGCCGCGGCTCTACTCGATCTCCTCCTCACCCAAGATGGATGCCGGGATCGTGTCCCTGACCGTGGACGCGGTCCGCTACAACCACCGCTCCCGGCTGCGGCTCGGCGTGGCCTCGACCCATCTCGGCGAGCGCCTGCCCGAGCAGACCAAGGTGAAGATCTACCTTCAGAAGGCCCACGGCTTCGCCCTGCCGGCGGATCTCACCAAGGACGTGATCATGTGCGGCCCCGGCACCGGCATCGCGCCGTTCCGGTCGTTCCTGCGCGAGCGGGCCGCCACGAACGCCCCCGGCCGCAACTGGCTGTTCTACGGCCACCAGCGCCAGGCCACGGACTTCTTCTACAAGGACGAGCTCAACGCACTGAAGGACGACAAGGTGCTCAACCGCCTGTCGCTCGCCTGGTCCCGGGACGACAACGAGAAGACCTACGTCCAGGACCGGATGCGCGAGAACGGCGCCGATCTGTGGAAGTGGCTCGAAGGCGGCGCGCACTTTTACGTCTGTGGCGATGCCAAGCGCATGGCCAAGGACGTGGAGCGGGCGATCATCGACGTGGCGGCCAGCCACGGCGGCAAGAGCCCCGAGGACGCGGTCGCCTATCTCGCCGCCCTCAAGAAGACCGGCCGCTACCAGGCCGACGTCTACTGAGCGGCGCCCTCTCCGTGTGGGCCACAGTGGTCACGCCGCGGTCCATGCGGAGCGCGACACGCCCCCTCTCCCGTGCGGGAGAGGGTTGGGGTGAGGGATCAGGTCTGTCCGGAGAGGTCG
>NZ_JBQQEZ010000028.1:0-826 GCF_052258425.1 Psychrobacter sp. T6-4 | reverse complement strand
CTCTACGGTATGTCTGGACTCACATCCAAATATAAAGGTAGTACTATGGCATCTCCTATCACAGACAAACCTGATAATGAAAAGACCTTAGCAGAGCTCAAGCGTGAGAATGAGTATTTACGAGCGGAGAACGCCTATCTAAAAAAGCTCGATGCCTTGCTCAAGGAAAGGAAACAAGCCGCGATAAAGCAAGGCTCATCGAAGGACTAAGGCAGCAATATGCGTTATCTGACTTACTGACCATAGCAAAGCTTGCAAGGAGTAGTTTCTACTATCATAGAGCACAGCTTTGGAGTGAAGATAAATACGCCGATCTCAAACAGCGTATCAGTGATATCTATCATCACCATAAAGGTCGGTATGGCTACCGTCGAATCACCCAAGCACTCAAGAATGAGGGTTTAATTCATAACCATAAACTGATTGCCAGGCTCATGGGACAGCTTAAGCTGACTGCCAGAATCAGAAGGCAAAAGTATCGATCCTACAAAGGACAGTGCGGCGTCATAGCTAAGAATAGAGTCAAGCGCAAGTTCAGGGCGAGTGCGCCTAATCGCAGATGGTTTACTGACATTACTGAGTTTAAAGTGGGCGGTGATAAGTTGTATCTGTCTCCTATACTAGATTGCTATAACAATGAGATCATCAGTTATACGCTCTCAAGACGACCGGTATATGACTTAGTGAAACAGATGCTAGATGGTGCGCTTAAAGGCATACCTAAAAAACGCAAGGAGGAGTTGACACTGCATTCAGATCAAGGCTGGCATTATCAGATGAAGCCGTTTGCAAAGTCGCTTAAAGCGAATCATATTAAGCAAAGTAT
>NZ_JBQQEZ010000027.1:0-1225 GCF_052258425.1 Psychrobacter sp. T6-4 | reverse complement strand
GTAAAAGCTAATCTAATGATTAGTCCTTAACTGAAGCAACAACACCAGCGCCTACCGTACGGCCGCCTTCACGAATAGCGAAGCGAAGACCTTTGTCCATAGCGATTGGGTGGATAAGCTCTACGCCCATCTCAACGTTGTCGCCAGGCATAACCATCTCAGTACCGTCTTGTAGCTGGATTGCGCCAGTGACGTCAGTGGTACGGAAGTAGAACTGTGGACGATAGCCGTTTAGGAATGGTGTGTGACGACCACCCTCTTCTTTTGATAGTACGTATACTTCGGCGTCAAACTTGGTATGCGGAGTGATTGAACCTGGCTTGGCTAGTACTTGGCCACGTTGTACGTCTTCACGCTTGGTACCACGTAGTAGTACGCCACAGTTCTCACCAGCACGACCTTCGTCAAGTAGTTTACGGAACATCTCTACACCAGTACAGGTGGTTTTTTGGGTGTCACGGATACCGACGATTTCGATTTCGTCGCCTACGCGTACGATACCAGATTCAACACGGCCTGTTACTACAGTACCACGACCTGAGATTGAGAAGACGTCTTCGATTGGCATTAGGAATGCTTTGTCGACGTCACGCTCAGGCTCTGGGATGTAGGTGTCTAGAATCTCTAGTAGTTCGACAACAGCTGGTTCGCCGTATTTGTCTTCTGAGCCTTTTAGGGCTTCTGTGGCACTACCTTTTACGATTGGGGTGTCGTCGCCTGGGAAGTCGTAGTCAGAAAGGAGTTCACGTACTTCCATTTCGACGAGCTCAAGTAACTCTTCGTCGTCAACCATGTCACATTTGTTCATGAAGACGATGATGTAGGGTACACCTACCTGACGAGAGAGCAAGATGTGCTCACGCGTTTGTGGCATTGGGCCGTCTGTGGCTGATACGACTAGGATGGCGCCGTCCATTTGGGCGGCACCTGTGATCATGTTTTTGACATAATCGGCGTGACCTGGGCAATCAACGTGGGCGTAATGACGGGCTTCGGTGTCATATTCGATGTGTGAGGTGTTGATGGTGATGCCACGTGCTTTTTCTTCAGGTGCTGAGTCAATAGACGCATAGTCTTTGGCTTCGCCGCCTGAGGTTTTTGCCGCTACGGTTGCGATAGCTGCGGTTAGTGTGGTTTTACCATGGTCAACGTGTCCGATGGTGCCGACGTTAACGTGGGGCTTTACGCGTTCAAACTTGGCCTTTGCCATGAGGTTTTCCTTTTT
>NZ_JBQQEZ010000026.1:0-1517 GCF_052258425.1 Psychrobacter sp. T6-4 | reverse complement strand
TGCAGCCCGGATTTACCTAAGCCACAAGCCTACATCCTTTCACCTGGACAACCAACGCCAGGCTGACATAACCTTCTCCGTCCCTCCATCGCATTATAAACAAGTATCGGAATATTAACCGATTTCCCATCGACTACGCCTTTCGGCCTCGCCTTAGGGGTCGACTCACCCAGCCCCGATTAACGTTGGACTGGAACCCTTGATCTTCCGGCGTGCGAGCTTTTCACTCGCATTATCGTTACTCACGTCAGCATTCGCTCTTGTGATACCTCCAGCACACTTTACAATGCACCTTCACAGGCTTACACAACGCTCCCCTACCACTTGAAAACAAATTCAAATCCGCAGCTTCGGCTCCTAGTTTGAGCCCCGTTACATCTTCCGCGCGGGCCGACTCGACTAGTGAGCTATTACGCTTTCTTTAAAGGATGGCTGCTTCTAAGCCAACCTCCTAGCTGTCTATGCCTTCCCACCTCGTTTCCCACTTAACTAGGAATTTGGGGCCTTAGCTGGCGGTCTGGGTTGTTTCCCTCTCCACAATGGACGTTAGCACCCACTGTGTGTCTCCCGGATATCACTCATCGGTATTCGGAGTTTGCATCGGTTTGGTAAGTCGGTATGACCCCCTAGCCGAAACAGTGCTCTACCCCCAATGGTGTTCGTCCGAGGCGCTACCTAAATAGCTTTCGGGGAGAACCAGCTATCACCGAGTTTGATTAGCCTTTCACCCCTATCCACAAGTCATCCCCTGGCTTTTCAACGACAGTGGGTTCGGTCCTCCGGTGCCTGTTACGGCACTTTCAACCTGCTCATGGATAGATCACTCGGTTTCGGGTCTATACCCTGCAACTATGACGCCCTATTAAGACTCGGTTTCCCTACGGCTCCCCTAACGGTTAACCTTGCTACAGAATATAAGTCGCTGACCCATTATACAAAAGGTACGCGGTCACCCTAATAAATTAAGGCTCCCACTGCTTGTACGCACACGGTTTCAGGTTCTATTTCACTCCCCTCACAGGGGTTCTTTTCGCCTTTCCCTCACGGTACTGGTTCACTATCGGTCAGTCAGGAGTATTTAGCCTTGGAGGATGGTCCCCCCATCTTCAAACAGGATTTCTCGTGCCCCGCTCTACTTAATATGTCAATACTAGAATTTAAAATACAGGACTATCACCTACTACGGTCAGCTTTCCCACGCTGTTCTTCTATTCTAATATCAATCGGCTTCTCCCCGTTCGCTCGCCGCTACTTGGGGAATCTCATTTGATGTCTATTCCTAAGGGTACTGAGATGTTTCACTTCCCCTCGTTCGCTTCCTAATAAATTAGGATACCTAGCTTATGCTAGGTGGGTTTCCCCATTCAGAAATCTCCGGATCACAGGATATTGCCGCCTCCCCGAAGCTTATCGCAGGCTGTCACGTCTTTCATCGCCTCTGACTGCCAAGGCATCCACCATGTGCGCTTAATTACTTGACCATACAACCCCAAAGGGTCTATTTACTTGCTAAGTTT
>NZ_JBQQEZ010000025.1:0-1570 GCF_052258425.1 Psychrobacter sp. T6-4 | reverse complement strand
CCTAAATAATGGTAGGCCTGGGCAGACTTGAACTGCCGACCCCCGCGTTATCAACACGGTGCTCTAACCAGCTGAGCTACAGGCCTGAGAAGCGTTTAAACAAAGCACTGCTTTGTTAGCTTCGCAAGAGTAAATCCCTTAAAGGGGATTTGCTGTTACTTGCTTACGCCTAAGGCTTATAAACAAACTAAACTAAAGAACAACTTGTTGTGAATTCTTGCCAAGAAGAATGCCGTCTATAAGGAGGTGATCCAGCCGCAGGTTCCCCTACGGCTACCTTGTTACGACTTCACCCCAGTCATCAACCACACCGTGGTGAGCGCCATCCTAAAAGGTTAGGCTACCCACTTCTGGTGCAATCAACTCCCATGGTGTGACGGGCGGTGTGTACAAGGCCCGGGAACGTATTCACCGCGGCATTCTGATCCGCGATTACTAGCGATTCCTACTTCATGGAGTCGAGTTGCAGACTCCAATCCGGACTACGATAGGCTTTTTGAGATTCGCATCACATCGCTGTGTAGCTGCCCTCTGTACCTACCATTGTAGCACGTGTGTAGCCCTGGTCGTAAGGGCCATGATGACTTGACGTCGTCCCCGCCTTCCTCCAGTTTGTCACTGGCAGTATCCTTAGAGTTCCCGGCCAAACCGCTGGTAACTAAGGACAAGGGTTGCGCTCGTTGCGGGACTTAACCCAACATCTCACGACACGAGCTGACGACAGCCATGCAGCACCTGTATTCTAATTCCCGAAGGCACTCCCGCATCTCTGCAGGATTCTAGATATGTCAAGACCAGGTAAGGTTCTTCGCGTTGCATCGAATTAAACCACATGCTCCACCGCTTGTGCGGGCCCCCGTCAATTCATTTGAGTTTTAACCTTGCGGCCGTACTCCCCAGGCGGTCTACTTATTGCGTTAGCTGCGTCACTAAGTCCTCAAGGGACCCAACGACTAGTAGACATCGTTTACGGCGTGGACTACCAGGGTATCTAATCCTGTTTGCTACCCACGCTTTCGAACCTCAGTGTCAATATGATGCCAGAAGGCTGCCTTCGCCATCGGTATTCCTCCAGATCTCTACGCATTTCACCGCTACACCTGGAATTCTACCTTCCTCTCACCTATTCTAGCCTAACAGTATCAGATGCAGTTCCCAGGTTAAGCCCGGGGATTTCACATCTGACTTATCAAGCCACCTACGCTCGCTTTACGCCCAGTAATTCCGATTAACGCTTGCACCCTCTGTATTACCGCGGCTGCTGGCACAGAGTTAGCCGGTGCTTATTCTGCAGCTAATGTCATCGTCAATGGGTATTAACCATTGAGTCTTCTTCACTGCTTAAAGTGCTTTACAACCAAAAGGCCTTCTTCACACACGCGGCATGGCTGGATCAGGGTTGCCCCCATTGTCCAATATTCCCCACTGCTGCCTCCCGTAGGAGTCCGGACCGTGTCTCAGTTCCGGTGTGGCTGATCATCCTCTCAGACCAGCTACAGATCGTCGCCATGGTAGGCCTTTACCCCACCATCTAGCTAATCCGACTTAGGCTCATCTAATAGCGAGAGCA
>NZ_JBQQEZ010000024.1:0-1636 GCF_052258425.1 Psychrobacter sp. T6-4 | reverse complement strand
AGCTGCTCTTGGGTTGCTGCCAAACCACCAGTATAGGTTTGATTAGCATCAAAGGTTGTGTTACTTAAACCTGAGACTGTGCCGTTTGTACCGTCAATCATTACTGGCATATCACTGCCGACAGTGATGACATCCGCCAATCCAAGCTCGATACCGTCATTGGTAGACAATAGCGTCGTGGTTAGGTTATTGTCTGTGTTTAGCTTAATCTCTTCGCCCAAGTCAAAGGTCTTTTGCAAGGAGTCATTGACATTAAACTTGATACCCTTAGCGATGTTGTCTCTGTTGGTTGTGATGTTGCCTTCGTTGGTGCTGACGTTTTGGTTAGTGGTGTACAACTGGCTACCGTTAACCGCATCTTGGCTACTGCTAGTAACCGCTCCGTCTTTGACATTGATGATCTTTTTACCCGCATTGTTTAGACCTGCAGCAGTCAGGGTTACAGGGTTAAGTGGATTAAGACCTGTGACTGAGACACCTAAAGGAGTGACAACAGTATTAAGTATTACGTTACCCCCTGTCTTGACAGTACCAAGCGCTCCTAGGTTTAGATTGTTGTTGAGCTTAATGGCTATCTTGTCATCGATGACTTGGGTAGTGATGTTGTTGTTTGAACCAACAATGTCGACCGCATCACCTAGATTGCGCTGTACTTCATTAGTGTCAGCGGCTCGTAATGCAAAGCCAAGACTGGTAACGCCGCCAACGGCATTGTTTAGATCACCTGCATTAACCGCATTTTTCTCGTTAGTTGCTAGTGTGATGTCACCTGCACTACCTAAACCTGTGATTTGATTGTTGTTCAGGTCAATACCTTCAGTTGAGATGTTGACGCCACCAAAGTCTGCACTGATTAAACCGGTTAGGTTCGGTGCCAATCCAAGCTCGATACCGTCATTGGTAGACAATAGCGTCGTGGTTAGGTTATTGTCTGTGTTTAGCTTAATCTCTTCGCCCAAGTCAAAGGTCTTTTGCAAGGAGTCATTGACATTAAACTTGATACCCTTAGCGATGTTGTCTCTGTTGGTTGTGATGTTGCCTTCGTTGGTACTGACGTTTTGGTTAGTGGTGTACAACTGGCTACCGTTAACGGCGTCGGTTGAGTCACTTTCCAAAGTACCAGCTGCGATGTTGCTCAGCGTGGTTGGGGTACTGGTGCTACCAGTCGCTGATTGCATAGAGGCGATTACGTCGATTGCTGTGACAAGGTCGCCACTACCATCAGGGTTAGTGTTGAAGCTACCATCAGTCTGCTTGTAGAGTTTGTTGCCTGTAGCATCAGTATAGACGACTGGAGACTGGGCACTTTCACTGAGTGACTGTGCGTCTACAGAGAGGTCGAACACTCTAGCATCCCCTGATGCGGTTTCGCTGACGCTGATAGAGTTGTTGTTCGAGGTCACTTGAGTACGGGTGCCATCAACGTAGGTTTTGTTGGTGGCATCAGTCCCTACTGTAGGAGCGTCGATGAGGGTGACTTTATTAAAGGTGGGTGTATCACTCATCTGTACGTTGACACCATTTGCGGTTGTGACGGTGCTGATGTTTTTACTGTCGCCATTGATGTTGAAGGTTTGACCCAATTCTCGCTTGACGGTATTGCCACTGTCAGCGCCGAAGTTTAGACCGAGGTCTA
>NZ_JBQQEZ010000023.1:0-7156 GCF_052258425.1 Psychrobacter sp. T6-4 | reverse complement strand
TTTAGCTCTACCTTAGTCTCTTTAAGTTCCGCCTTTAAACGTGCAATCTCTGCTTTATCGCTGTCAGCTGTGGCTTCAAGCGTAGCTACCTTACTTAGACTAGCGCTAAGCTCTACAGACTGCTTATCCAGTACGTTACGCACCTCTGTCAGCTGTGATTGTGCGGTTTCTGCTTTAGTTCGTTCAAGCTCTAATTGATGCCTAGTCTCTGATAGCGTCTGTTTGGTAGCATCATGGTCAGCTGTGGCTTGCTGTGCGCTTTTAGTTGCCGTCTCCGCAGTGCCGGTCACATCGTCCAGTTGCTGTAGTAGATCCGCTTGTTCCCCCTCCAAAGTCTTAACCGCTTCTTGCGCTTCGTCCGTTTCTGCTTGTGCCTTAGCCTTTACCACCTCTAGGGCTTCACGCTCTTTAGACAGCCTATCACTTGCCATATCAATAGCCGTCTGCCACATATCAGCGCCAAGCGTGTGCAAGCGTTCAGTAATGCCGCTAGGTAAGTCCACTTGCTGTAGCTCTTGCTCCTCCTGCTGTTCTCGCTTCCAACTCTGCATCGCATCACTAATAGTAGTGAATGAGCCACCGCCCAATGCTTTGCGTACTTCTGCTAGTGTCGGCTTAATCCCTTGCTCTTGTAATCGGTCAGCTGCTGCATGAATATCTTGTGTCGTGAGTGCCATGATTTTGTATTCCTTGATAGTGTATTGTAGTATGTTGTATATAGTATAATACAATATACAACATACTACAATATAGGATATAAAAAAACCCCCGAATAATTTTGAGGTTAGCTTAGGCAATCTTTTCAATTACTCTTTTGAAAGAACACAAATATGAATTATAGTAAACATTATTCTTATCTTTAAAACAGGTTCATGCTATGAAGCAACTTCTACTTGTTATAGCGCCTATTTTACTAATGGGGTGTAGCCCAAGCAGCGCAGAGGATGAGCTTTACGGCTCAGGCTATATCGTAGTAGATGAGTCATCGTGGGGCGAGAACCATACGACCCCTTATCCGTTTACGGCAGCAGGAGAGATTTCATGCGGATCTCATCCTGAGTTTGGGCGTGAGGTATATTTTGAGCCTGAAGGGTACATCGGTGAGTCCAGTATCGGTACACCACTCAATAAATCAGCAGTAGATAGCTTAAATCAAGCCAATATGAGCGCAAATGTGCCCTACAGCATCAAAAAAGGCGCTGATCTTAATGAAGCCATACAAGCAGGATTGAGAGTCTGTGATGAGTACCAAGACTATCTACAAAATGGTTGATTCACAGTTTAATGAACATCAAATAATTTAAGTTCATTTTAAATAATTTAAGTTCATTTTAGGTGGCCAAGACATTAACCTGGATACCATGCAACGTGTGAATAGTGGTTTTCATGAATGTATCGACTATTAAAAATCTTATCATAGCTAACTTCGTCATCTGTTAACTCAGTGCTGTTTTTAATGAAGTAGCCCTCACCATTTATGCCAGGTATAAGATCGTCATAGATTTGCTTGTATTCGCTAATTGTGACGATTTCTCCATTATCTAAGTTATCTATTATCATGTAGACACCCTTGTTATTCATAGTCCAAGTATTCTCTTATCGGACGTTTTTTATTAAAAGGCTCATGGTCTTTCTTGATACGTTCAATAAACTCTTTAGACCATAGGTTCATATCTTGATTGATTGGACTTGTCGAAGATACCATGTGACCGAAATCTTGACAAAATTTAGGGTTTCTTGTGATACGGCCTAGCTGAGCGTCCGATAATCCGTCAATCGTGAACATATCGCCATTATCAGGGTCACGCTGTTTGATCGCCTTGTTAGGCTTGTCCTGTGGCTTCTCGTGAACAGTAAATGTAAAGCCTGTAATCGTTCTGCCTTTCTTGACTTGTGAATAACTGACTTTAATATCAGTACTCTTATTTATTTCTTTAACAGCCTTATGTAATACGCCAGTCTTAAAGTCACACATCCGTTCGTATTCACCATCTACCACCCCCATCTGACCTCTGAATACTGCTAGATCAAATATTGGCGTTTTCTTAGCTTCACGCCACTGTATTAGCAGCTCATACAAGCGCACTGAGTACATACTATTAAGTGATGATGTTTGTTCTAACGTGTATTTTGTGAAAAACTGCTCTACACCGTTTATTCTTGTTATCTCATTTATAACCGCAGGAGTAAATATAATCTCAATAGTACCTTCATCGTGCTTGTACTTCGCTTGACTGATCCAACGCGACTTAACAGGGTTACCGTCCTTTTCATCTAAAAAAGTAAACCTACGCTCGAACAAGTTCTCTTCTGCTTTTTTAAGTACATCATAAGCACCTTGTCTTGTTGTTCCAAACGCATCTGCATATCTCATAGCTTCAATAGATAATGGTTTGTCTGCCGACAATCCTTCATTTTTATCCCTGCTGTCAATAATTGCCAACTGGATCAGTCTGATTTCAGCTAGCGTAAGATTCTGTATAGCTGTGTTAAGCCTATTTGTTTTAACTATAAGTTCCATTTTTTTGTCGTCCACGATTACCCCCACGAATTAAACTATCTATACTCGATACGGACTAATATAGCACCATTATAACGATAAATAAATACTTATCGTTATAAGGTAAGTAAACGTCGTGCTATAGGTAAGTAAACGTCGTGCTATGGGTAAGTAAACGTCGTGCTATGGGTAAGTAAACGTCGTTATATCAACCCTACAGCCCTTTAATACCAATGCTTACAGAGCGTCTAAAAGCATTAAAAGCATTAAAAGCATTAAAAGCCTTTTTGGTTGTGGATAACTGATAAAAAAAGAGAAGAAAAAAGAGCTAAAAACAGCAGTTTTTAGTAAAAAGCTTCCAATCAGCAGATTGGAGTAAAGCTACAGAGAGAAAAGCTAGATCAAAAACTATTTTAGTCTATAAGAAACATACATATTAGTATAAGATAAACATACCTAAAAAGATTTTCAAGAAATTCCGTATGTTAGCGTCAATTATCCAGTAGTATATATGGTAACAATCAATGTTACGGGCTGAACGCCCTACATTGATTTTAAAGGGCTGAACGCCCTTTATACCACACATACTACTGTGTTTAGTCTGCGGGGGATTGACCCCCACAGACTAAAAGCCCGTCAGGTGCTGCGCACCCGACAAACGCAACTTCTGGGGTAAAAAGCCACCCCAAGTTACGTTTGTCGGCTACTGGCCGACGGGGGGCTAGCCCCCATGACCTACCATCGTCCTTAGGGGTCGATTGCACTATCGCTGGACGCTTGTGCTACGGTCATGGCTCCCCCACGCAGTCAACACTAGGGTGATTGACTGTGCATTTTCTGGACGAAAATACACCCTTCGGGCTTGCGCTGCCCATGGGGGCAGCGTTCCCCAAATTCAGAATTAGGAGTTTTAAATGTTACTTGGTGATAAGGCCAGGCTTAAAGAGGTACATGATCATATAGCGGCGCTATCTGATGCTAAAGACCTCTTAGGGGTGAATATAGAGCGCAGAAAGCTTGTCGTTAGGTGGCTTTATATTTTTGGTTATTCAAATAGAGAAGCGTTACTAAAACTGACCAATGCTAAAGGCAGCACAGGCTATCGCTTTATCGCTGATTTAATCAAACACGGATATATTCAAAAGTTTAAGAACAACTTTTACAGTAAAGATTTACTGATGCTAGGTAAGCAGGGGCTTGGCGTATTGCTTGAAGATAGAATTATTGATGACAACCAGGCAAAGCTACCGAATAAACGCAAATTCATTGACTCAAGCCGTGTTCATCATGAAGTTGGGCTACATAAGTCTGTTTTAGCGTATTTGTTAAGGCAAACCAATAGGCTTAAATTATTAGAAATAAGCAAAGAAATTCGATATAAGCCTTTGATGGTTGATGCGCTACTACGTTTGGATGTTGTTAAGGCAGAAGCAGTGATTGATATTGCCTTTGAATATGAACGCACTGAGAAATCACGCCAACGTATCGAGTATTTGCTTGTTGAACACATGAAAAATATTGAAAAAGGCCATTACTACATGACTGTTCTTTGTTTTGATAATAAGGTTTTGCATGATTATTATTTAAAGATCATGTTGGCACAACCTAGAGAGTGGTCTAAAAATAAGAAAGGTCAGTTGTATGGTGCTAGAGCTTATAACTCAACTAGAGCAATTAGAAATAGATTCGATTTTATGTTGATAAATGGTACTAACTCTAAAACAACTAAATTAGAGCATATAGAGCAAGATAAAACGCATAGGTTGCACTCTTATCTAGCCGAGGTTCAACGAAAAGAAGAAGATGATAGGGAGGTAGCGGAAGAGGCTGAATATGACCGTAGAGAGCAAATAGAGGAAGATTTACGCCCAAAACTGATCGAGCAGCTAACTCCGCAGCTTGAAAAGCAGATCGAGGAGCGTTTACGTGCTGAATTTGAAGCACAGTACAACAAGCCGAAAGGGTTGCTTGGCAAGGTGCTTGGTAACTAGTTTATTATTAGATATCGAGATGAATCGAATTATTTTCTTAAGGTAGAAAGAATGAGGACTCAAGTTAATTTAGATTTATTTTCTAATGAAAATGAAGTGCAAGACTATAGAAGACAAAATACCGATATAAAATTCATAGATTTATTCGCTGGTATTGGTGGTTTTCATCTAGCTCTCTCAAGTTTAGGTGCAAAATGCGTATTTGCATCTGAGAAAGATAAGTTCGCAAGGCAAACATATAAAGAGAATTTTGATACTACAAATTTTGAATTTAATGATGACATTAGAAATATCTCTCCTGATCAAGTCCCTGATCACGACGTATTATGCGCAGGATTCCCTTGTCAGCCCTTCTCTCAAGCTGGATTAAAAAAGGGGTTTAAAGACGGTGAGGACTCAGAACGTGGCAATCTGTTCTACTGTATTTTAGACATATTAGAAGCAAAAAAGCCTAGAGCCTTTATCTTAGAAAATGTAAGACATTTGATTAAACATGATGAAGGAAGGACGTTTGAAACTATTCAAAAGCTATTGAAAGAAGCTGGTTATAGTGTTCAGTATCAGGTACTAAAAGCGTCTGATTATAATATTCCACAACTAAGGCCTAGGGTGTTTATAGTTGGTTTCAGGGGGGGGGAGGATTTACCGCCTTTCATTTTTCCTCCGAAAGTTCCCTTAACCTATACAATGTCTGATGTTTTTCAAGGTGATTGTGAAAGAGAGGTAGGCTTTACACTTCGTGTTGGTGGAAAGGGTTCAACGATTGATGACCGTAGGAACTACGAGTTCTATCGTGTAGATGGTGAAGTGAGGAGAATCGATATACCAGAAGCTAAAAAGATCATGGCTTTACCTGATAACTATACGTTCCCTGTATCAAAGAGCCAGACTATGAAGCAGCTGGGTAATAGTGTTTGCGTGGAAGTTGTTAGAAAGGTAGCTGAATCTGTCTTCAACTACTTAGATGTTAATTCAAACTCATTGGAAGAAAAAGATATGCCAGTAACTAGGAATAAAGGTGAATTAAGTGAGATATACGCTTTATTGAAGGTGATTTATCAAGAAATAATAGCTTATGGCGATCTAAGAGCTAGCACTACTGACGACACTATCAAAGTTATGAAAATCCATTTAGATAATAGTGACATAGAGCTAAAAGGTGTGCACTGCTATATATATGATAACGAAGATAAAGCTACCCTTTATGATAAATCACAGATAATAAATGAAGCAGAACTAAACGATATCCTATCCCATATAATGAAAGGAAAAGGTACTTTCAATAGCGGAGTACTTGATTCAAAAGTTAGTTTATTAGGAATGGATAAGTCAAAAGGAACTTCCCAGGAAAAAAGTGATCTAGTGCTTTCTTTCTTAGAAAAAGGCATTGAGAATCTCAATCAAGGTACAAGTATAAAATCTTTTTTAGGTGGATCACCAACACTGTTGAACGCATCTCAAGCAACTAATTTTATATATGAAGTTGAAGGTCTAGATAGCCAAAATATAGATGAAATCAACAATATAGAAACTAGTAGTAAAATAAAAGATCGTATAGCTAGAATAGAGAGTCTAGGAGGATCGCTCAAGTTCCAAAAATGTGAAAACAGTATTTATGAATCAACGCTTAGAAAAGTAGATAGTAAGATGCCTGAGATCCTGGCAAGTGCTTTAAAAAGCTTTTTCTTAAAAGAAACAAGTAATAGACTAAGTAACTATGTAAGCAAGCAGATAGCAGATCCAAGTAGGCAGCAAGAAGTGGGTTGCAGGTTGAAGGATTTTATTAAGTCTACTATGTTAGGGATCTTCCCTACTCGGGATTGGGATGGAAACCTTAAGGCCAATGCAGTTTTACTGGTGAATAAAGATGGAGATTTAGTCTTTTATCATACAAACAAAGAAGCTACGCTCAAAGATTTTTTCTACCAGCAGACGTTTTTTGATACCCCATCAACCACAAGGCATAGATTCGGTAGTGTATATCGCGAAAGCAATGGGAAGATTTACTTTAAACTAAATTTACAGTTAAGGTTATCTGATAAAATAGCTTAAAAACGCCATTTGATTGGACGGAGATCAATCATGATTAGCAATGCGGATATGTTTCTTCTGGACTTAGATATTTATGGCGTACCAGCAACATACAATGATGAAGCTGACTTTTTAGATGATGATTGGTCAGTGAATATACATACACTGGCTTCCCATTCAGCGCCATTGTCACCGCTACCACCGCCACTACCTATGCAACCACCACCGTTGCCTACTGATGATTAATTGATCCTAGAGCGTTCTAAGATCACCCCTGCTGCTACAGGGGTGATATGTTTTATTTATTTTTTTGATTTTGTATCGTAGCAAGTTCAGTCTGTAGTCCTGCTGTTTTCTCTTGTTCTGCGTAGTAATTGGCTGATAGTTCCTGGTATTGCTTGTCTAGCGCTTTGTGTTCAGCGCTAAGCGTGGCTTGTGCTTGGGTTAGTTTATCATTCATGTCTGATAGCTTGTCACGTTCAGTGGTTATGGCCTTTAACTCCCCTTTGATCTCTGCGGTAGCCGTTTGTATCTCATTGCGTTCAGCTGTGACCGTCTTTAGCTCTACCTTAGTCTCTTTAAGTTCCGCCTTTAAACGTGCAATCTCTGCTTTATCGCTGTCAGCTGTGGCTTC
>NZ_JBQQEZ010000022.1:0-28763 GCF_052258425.1 Psychrobacter sp. T6-4 | reverse complement strand
AAGGACTAAGCCCTGTACAGTACAGAACTCAGTCCTTGTTATAAACTTAAACCGTCCAAGTTTAGGGGGTCAGTTCAGTCATGCTGGCTTTTTTGTGTTTATAATTCAAGGTTTAGCAATATTTATAGATAAAAATCGTTAAAGATTAAGCGCTAAGATTGTTGTCCTTTTATTGCCAAATAAAATAACATTAATTTTTATTTGATAATAGTTCTCAATAACATTATAATTTGCAAAATTAAGTATTATCGCAGTAGCTAGAGATTTACTCCTCCAATTCTCATTAGCTAGATTAAACTTTTACACCATTGATTAAGGCTATTTATGACCATCACTACGCTAAAACGTCGTCGCTTTTTGCCAGCGAGTTTGGCAGTTGCGCTATCTTCTATGCTGATGATATCTGCTTGCACCAAACAGACCGAAGAGAATGCTGTGGCGACTGAGCAAAATGAGACTGCTGCAACTACAGATACCGCAAACACAGCAAGTGATGGTGCTCAGCATGCAAGTTTAGATAGATTGCTAATTAGTTATAGCAATATGGCGCATGCTGCCTACAAGGATTCGCTTGAGAGCGCAAAAGTGCTCCAAGCTGCCGTTGACATTTACGTTGATGCGCCAAATGAAGCCAATCTTGCTGCAGCTAAAGCGGCGTACAAGGCGGCGCGCAAGCCTTATTCGCAAACAGAGGTGTTTCGATTCGATGAGGGTTTTGTCAGCAATGACGATAAGCGCAAGATCGGTAGTATCGATAGCTGGGAGGGTCAAGTCAATGCCTGGCCGCTTGATGAGGCACTTATAGATTATGTTAGTGATAGCTACGAAGGCGAGTACAATAGTAGCGATAACATTATCAATAGTAAGCGCATTACCGTCGGTAGTGTCAAGCAAGACACTAGCGAGATTACCCCTGAGCTTTTAGTCGATATGGCTGAGATTGGCGGGAGTGAAGCCAATGTCACTACAGGCTATCACGCCATAGAGTTCCTACTATGGGGTCAAGATACCAACGGCGTAGGCGAAGGTGCAGGCAAGCGTCCTGTTAGTGACTATGTTACGGCAGAGGGTCAATGCACCAGCGGTGATATAGTAAACGACGATGTCAGCATATGTGAGCGCCGCGGCGAGTATCTAAAAGCAGCGACCCAGTTATTGGTTGATGATCTAGCCTTAATGGAAGCCCAGTGGCAGCCCAAAAGCGAAAACACACTACGTAGTGATATGCTAGCCCGCCGAGATGATAATGCCCTGCGCCAAATCATGTATCAAATGGGTAGCCTAGCCCTAGGCGAGCTGGCCTCGCAGCGCATGCAAGTGGCTTTTGTCACAGGCTCTACCGAAGATGAGCACGACTGTTTTAGTGACTTAACTCACATTAGCTATGCTAATAACGCGCGTGGTATTCAAAACTTATTTAACGGTAATTATCAGACTATCAATGATAAAACTATCGGCGGTTACGGTCTTAAACAATACCTCGTTGACACTGGGCATAAAGACGCCGCAGATCAACTAGACTCTGACTTTACTCGAGTAAAAGCGGCCTTTGACGTCATTAATGACAAAGCTGAAAACGAAGGGATAAAGGTCGATCAGATGATTGCTACTGCTGGACAAGTCAGCAAACAGGGAATCACTGCTGAGGAGCAAAACAAGCGCCGCAGTTGGGTTGAGAATGGTATTACAAGTTTGCAAGCGCTAACGGATAGCTTAGAGAATGCTGCAAAATCAGTCGGTATTGACAATCTAGCGGCGGACGATGGAATGTAAGTCAAAGCTTACTAGCAGTGGCTACTAAGTCGTTAAAAGTGAATGAGAATTGTTTTCACAAACGAGCGATTGGAGTACAATAACACGTTATCAGCGTTGACTGATAACGTGTTTTTTTTGTGTTAAGTTAAGGATTTTATGAGTACTGATAAGATTTGCAGTATTAATAAGCGAGTAATCACTATTACGGCAGCTTTGGGTATAAGCGCCTGCCAGCCTACTATAAGCGATAGCGAGGCCTTGTCTTCTGAGCGCGTACAGACTATAGAGTCACTAGCAGGTGTTCCTATGCAGCAGCTGGCCGCTTTTGATCCACAAGAGATCAAGCAAGGCGGCGACACCGGTATCACTATTAGCAGCCGTGAGAGTTACTCAAAACCCTCATCGAATCTAACTGCCTCACGTAAGGGTGACTTTTTTATTGGTAATGCTTTTTTTATGCAGCCTTGGGTTGCCGCTCCTGCTAGTACCGATAGCCGCGACGGTCTAGGTGCTTTATTTAACGTAGCCGCTTGTCAGTCTTGTCATATAAAAGACGGGCGCGGGCATGCTCCGATGACAAGTGATGACGATGCCGATAGTCTATTGATTCGTTTGGCTATGCCGGCACAAACTGCTGAGCAAAAACAGCAACTACAAGACTCCCTTATCGAAAAGGTCGTACATCCAAATTATGGTGGCCAGTTGCAAGACCGCGGCGTCCAAGGCGTACCTGCTGAGGCGCGTATCCGTGTTACGTGGACAGATAAACCGGTTACTTTTGCTGATGGTCACGTGGAGACGCTGCGCGCGCCTACCTTTAACTTAACTCATCCCGGCTACGGCGCTTTTGATGAGGCATTGATGGTGTCGCCGCGAGTCGCGCTACCGATGATAGGGCTAGGACTGCTTGAGCAGATACCAGGCACCGACATCAAAAACCAAGCCAATAGTAGCAAAGACGGTATCTCTGGTAAGTTCAATCTGGCTATGGATCCACAAACAGGCAAAGTCGCACTAGGACGTTTTGGCTGGAAGGCGGGTCAAACCAGACTGGTGACTCAAAACCAAAGCGCCTTTAATGAAGATATGGGCTTGACCTCAAACATCCGTCCTCATGAGTCTTGCATGCCGACTCAAGCCGCTTGCTTAAATGCTGCAACGGGAAGCGATACGCAAGGCGATGGCAAGCCTGCGGTAGAGGTCAGTGACGAGATTACTAAGTTTGTGGAGTTTTATACGCGTAATCTAGCGGTTCCACATCGCCGTGATGCAGATAGCGAGCTGGTGCTCGCAGGCAAACAGCGTTTTTATGAGATAGGCTGTCAAAGCTGCCATACCCCAAGATATGTGTTGCCAAAAACCGACGATGACCGTCTTGAGCAGCACGGGCAAGTCATCTATCCTTATACTGATTTACTATTGCATGACATGGGTGATGACTTGGCGGATCGTACTATTGCAGGCAAGCTTCCAGCAAAAGACATACAAGTTGAGTTTTTAGCCAATTCTTACGAATGGCGCACCCCAGCGCTTTGGGGTATCGGTCTTGCGCAAACTGTCGATTCGCAAGCAACGTTTTTGCATGATGGACGCGCGCGAACGCTAATGGAAGCGGTACTGTGGCATGGCGGCGAGGCTGAGGCGCAAAAGCAAAACGTACTTAAACTAGATAAGCAAGGTCGCGCTGAGCTTAATGCGTTTTTAAAATCATTATAAAAATAATCGAAATCTGCTATAGAATTATAAATTACCGAGAACTTTATGAAAATAAATCATGGTTTAGTGCTAGCGTTATCCGCTCTAAGTGCAGGGCTACTCATCAGTTGCGTCAAACCTGCTGACGATACTGCTAGCGAGGTAGATAGCCAAAAGGTCACTCAAGAGCCGACCCAATCGGCTGCGGCGCAAAGTAATGGTGAGCGGGTCGCTACTGTAGATATTAGCGCTGAGACAGCCAGTACTTATCTGACTCATGTCGCTGATGATATAGTGATTCCAGCTTATGCAGATGCTGCCAAGCAAAGCGAGCAATTGTATAAGCTTGCTCAGCAAAACTGCCAGCAAGCGCCAGTTAGCGGCGCTAAGCTACAAGAATTACGAGATCAGTGGTTACAACTTGCACAGGCTTGGGCGGCAGCTGAGATGATTAACTTTGGCCCTGCGACTGATAGCATGAGTAACTTATATATAAACTACTATCCTGATGAGCGCGGACTGGTGCATAGCGGCGTGGCAGATCTTATCGCTGCCAACCCAAACCTAACTGCTGAGCAACTGGCTAACGAAAGTGCTATTGTTCAAGGCGTACCCGGACTTGAGGAGGCGCTATATGTCAACGACAGCTTAGATGCTGCGCAGTGCGCGTATGTCATTAGTGCCAGTAGTGCTTTGAGCACGCGCCTCAAAGCTATCGAAAGCAACTGGCGCAAGAACGCAGCCACCCTGATGGCTATCGACAAAGCCCCAACTAGTGATCAGGGACTCAACCAGTGGTTTAACTCGCTACTAGCGCTTGTTGAGATCACAAAAACCAATGCTATTGATCAGCCATTAGGAATCACAGGGTCTACAAAAGGTCATCTACCAGCAGCAACAGCTGAGCAAAGCCGCGCTATCATAACCGCAAAGGTAGCTGCGCTAAACCAAACGCTGACCGATCCTGCTTTGATCGCTATACTTGGGCACAATAATGAGAGCCTAGTCAGTGATAATCTCTCCACCGCGCTTAGTGATACCACGACCCTACTTGCGCAAATGCCAGAAGATATCGCCGACGCAGACAAGTCTGAGCAGCAAGCCTTGTTTGATCAATTAACGACAGTTACGCGGCTTATAAAACGTCAGCTTATTCCCGCCTTAGGTATACGCGTGGGCTTTAATAGTAATGATGGCGACTAAGACATGACTATCCATAGCGTTAAATGGGGAGCTAATTATGAATAATAAAACTAAAATAAGCTCTGCTAATACGAATAAAAATCTATCTACCACTCCCTCAAACCAGCAATTGAGTTACGAGCTTATCAAGACATCCGCGCTAACAGCGCTTGGCACCTCTATTTTTGTAGCTATGCATCATCAGTATCGTAAGCAACGTCAGCCTGAGGCAAGATTACAAGATTATATAAGGGGTGCTCAGGCGCGGCTAAACGCATTCTCTGTTTTATCCTCACCAGCAAAAACCTCAACACCAGCCAAACCGCTCATACGTTTGCGATGTGCTTTTGATGCAGCAAAACGAGCATACTCAAACCCTGATGAGACAAATGCTAATAAAGATAAAGCGGATCAGGAGTTAGCGGCATTATATACGACAACTAGGCTTGCGCGTCCAGTGTGCTGGGTAAGTGGGGTAGCCGCTATACCAAAGAACATGTCAGCGCATGATGATAGCGAAGACAATAGTGGTAACGATTTTGGCGTCGTCGGTATCGATGCTGATCGGCAGCTTGTCTGGCAAACGTTGATGCCTGAACGTGTACACGATATCGTCGTCCAGCCCATCTCTAACAGTAGGACAGCAACCGATAAGCAAAGCCGCGATGTTGTCGTTATGGGGCGGCGACCAAGTGAGAGATTTTGGGTATTAGACGCCGCTACAGGACGAGTTAAGCGCGCCATCAAGGCATCGGCTGATCGTCACTTTTATGGTCATGCTTGTTACAGTTTAGATGGTAATCGGCTCTACGTGACCCAAAACGATACGATAACTTTGAGCGGTAAGATCGGCGTTTATAATGCTCGCAACTATCAAAAAATAGCAGAATTTGACTCCTACGGTATCGGCCCACACGAGCTGATTATGTATCCAGACGGCGAGACATTGATCATCGCTAATGGCGGTATCAAAACCGAGCAGGCATCGCGCGAGGAGCTAAATCTCGATACTATGCGCCCCTCTTTGGTATATCTAAACTTACGTGACGGCAAACTACTGGAGCAAATCACCCCTGAGCACAATCAGATGAGCGTGCGCCATCTTGCCATTCACGATAACGGTACGGTCGCTATCGGGATTCAGTTTCAAGGTGAGCGTCATATCAATGTACCACTGGTACTGATTCATAAACGCGGCGATACCCAGTTTACTCCTTTGGTTATGCCTGATAATCAGTGGCAGAGGTTTCATCAATATATCGCTAGCGTCGCTGTCGATAGCGAGCACGATCAGGTATGCGTCGCCACGCCAATGGGTGGCTGCGCGGCTATCTTTGATTTAAAAACGCATAGCCTCGTTGATACTGTGCGCCTGCCAGATTGCGCGGGTGTAGCAACAAACTTCGAAAAATCAGGCTTTATCGTCAGTGATGGGCATGGTTATCTTAGCGCTTTGCACGTCACTAATAGCGAAGCAAAGGCAGACAATCAGTCTAGCAAAGCGTGTATCGTGGTAGATGGTCAGCAGCATTTGATGTCTTTTGACAATCACTTGCAAGCGTTGTCATAGTTGATGAAAAAAAATCACTCATCGCCTAAACACCGCACGCCTTTATTAGAGAATGTGCTCAACCAGTTGGCAGCAGCAGGTATTGCCTTAGATATCACACAAAAGCGTGTTAAAAATATTAACTTTCGTCTAAAGCCGTATCAGCTTAAGGTGTCTATACCGCTGTTTGTGGGCTATGAGCAAGCCGCGCAGGCAATTGATAAGCGCGTGCCTTGGGCGATTGATAATCATGCACAAATCCTAGCGCAGCATCAACGTAAACAAGCGTTTTCAGCTAACGATATGGATAATAGTCCTGTGCTATTGTGGGGCGAGCCGCAAGCGCTTGTTTTAACTGATGATGAAAAAATCGCTCTCTATCGCCAACAGCTTACAGAAGTCACGCCTGCACTGCTCGATAAGTGGCAACCTATCGTCGGTGCCAATGCTAAAGAGGTGAGATTCAAAAAAATGCACACGCGCTGGGGCAGCTGTAACACCCGCGTGCGAAGAGTATGGCTGTCTGTTTACTTGCCCGCCTACGCTATCGAATGCACCGAATATGTCATCGTCCATGAGCTGTGTCATTTACATCATGCCAATCATAGCGAGGCATTTTGGCAAACGGTAAGAGAGGCGATGCCTGAGTACAAAAGATGGCATGATATGCTGGCGGGTAAGTCAGGACGACTAGATTGATTAGTAATCGTTTAAATAAAAAACGGGCTAAAATTAAAATACAGGTGTAAATAATATAAAAACCTATTATAAGCCTGATATGATAGGTCGTAGCAGATTATTGTTTTTAAAAATGGACAACAGGATACGTTATGGACAAGGTCAACCAAGCTAAGTTTTGGCAGCAGCGCTACGAGACAGGCAGTATACAGTGGGATATGGGACAAATATCGCCACCACTCAAAGCCTATATCGATCAGTTGCCAGAGTCTGCCAAAGATCAGCGTATCTTGGTGCCAGGGGCGGGCAATGCTTATGAAGTGGGTTATATGCATGAGCAAGGATTTACTAACGTCGTTCTGGTCGACTTTGCGCCAGCACCTATTGAGGACTTTGCCAAGCGCTATCCTGACTTTCCAGCGCAGCATTTAATACGTGCGGACTTTTTTGAATTATCGCCAGAGGAGTATCAGTTTGACTGGATACTTGAGCAGACGTTTTTTTGTGCGATTACGCGCGCGCGCCGCGATGAATACGTGCAGCAAATGGCAGCTCTACTTAAACCAAAAGGCAAACTAGTAGGTTTGTTATTTGACAAAGAGTTTGGCGGTGACGATATTCCATACGGCGGTAGCAAAGCGGAGTATCAGCAGCGTTTCGCGCCTTATTTTAATATTAACGTTATGGAAACCAGCATCAACTCACATCCTGCACGTCAAGGCAATGAGTTGTTTCTTAATCTGCAAGTAAAGTAATCTCGCGGCTGATATTCTCGCGCGCCTGAGACTCTAGCTGATGATAGTGCTCGGTGAGATAGAGCTTAGGATGCGTCAGTAAACCCTCTAATACTTTGGTTCGTCCTATGCGGTATTGCTCCTGCGTGACATGCGCGTATTCTTTGCGGACGGCCTGCGTATAGTGCTCGTACTCTACCCACGGTGCACCCAAAATACTCAAATCCATATCCAGCATGTAAGCGGCATCAAGGCGGTTCTCTGTGCCTGCAATCTTATGATCAGCGGTCATCATGATCAGCGCATAAATACGCGCGCACTGCGCAATATCAAGATAAGGGCTTAATTTTTCTTGCGCAAATTTTGCGCTTTTACTCTCATTACCAGCGCGCTTAGGATCGTATATTATGTCGTGATAATATATAGCCAGCGCTACGATATCTGGTTGGGTCAGCTGGCTCTGAATCTTATCAAACTGGTCAAACAGTTGCGCTAAGTGCTCTAAGGTATGATAAGCGCGAGCAGGCTCGCTATAATGTGTGGCGATATCGTGCCAGAGTATCAAGGCAGTATCTGGCGTCGTGCACCCGCTCATAGCTAGGTGCGCGGCGAAACGCTTGCTTAGGTTTGTATTTTTGTGCGTGTTCATACTATTGCTGCTTGGCGTCGTCTTTAAAGGCCTGCCCAAACACTTGACCGAGCAGGTTGACATCATCTACGCGCGCATAATTTAAGCGCGTGACAAAGGCGATTTTGCGATGGGGACCTTGTTCCGCTAGTGGCACGGCGACGGCGTTTTGATTTTGCAAATGCAATTGATCTAGCGCCATCTCAGGGACTAAGGTCGTGCCCATATTAGCAAGCGCCATTTGAATCAAAGTGTTTAAGCTGGCATCAGAAAAGCTCGATTTCATTTCTGCGCGATCAAAATGACAGACCGACAGCGTCTGATCCGTCAAGCAATGCCCCTCGCCTAGTAGCATGAGGTTGGCAGTCGCCAGCTCATCTGAGTTAATAGTATCGAGCTTGGCATGTACGTCATCCTTTGGAAATACTGCAAAAAAGTCCTCCGCCCAAAACTCAAAACTATGTAAACCCTCTACAGCGTAAGGTAGCGCGATAATAGCGGTATCGATATGACCGTAGCGCACTTGTTCAAGCAAGCGCTCTGTTTGCTGCTCGATAATGGTCATACGAAACTCTGGGTACTGCGCGCGCAGCGCTGGCAATACCTTTGGCAACAGATAGGGCGCAATCGTCGGAATGATACCGACAGTCATAGGGTAGGCAAGGGGTGTTTGATGACTTTGCGCGCGCGTGGTCAAATCATTGACCTCAGAGAATATGCGCTGCGCTCGGGTCAAGATATCTTGTCCGATAGGCGTGATCAGCACTTGCTTATTATTGCGCTCAAATATTTGCGTATCAAGCTGTTTTTCAAGCTCCGCAATTCCCAAACTTAGCGCTGATTGGGAAATATTGCAGTCCTCAGCCGCGCGTTTGAAATGACGATGTTTAGCAACGGCTAAGGCAAATTCGAGTTGGCGTAAGGTAATCATAAAAAGCTCTCTTTATAAGTATTTGGTAAGCAGTATTGAGATCAAATAGTAATCAAAGGTACAGCGGTCATATCAGGTAAAGGGCTCTAGTTGATAAGACGAAAGGATAGGATAAGGTAGTGTATCAATATTAATAAAACAAAACATCAAGTTAAAAACTTTTAACTGGAGTAATCATAGAATTCGCGTATAGTTTGTCAGGTAGCCAAGACAACTCATGGCTTATATCAAACAACTTAATAATTATATCTTAACTTACTAACTATAAAGGAGCCAATCATGGCGTCTATTATCAATCAAGAAATCCCAGAATTCTCAGCAGATGCATATGTTAACGGTGAGTTCAAAACTATCACCTCAGACGATGTAAAAGGTAAGTGGGCAATCTTTTTATTCTACCCAGCTGACTTTACTTTTGTATGCCCAACGGAGCTTGAAGACATGGCCGCTCATTATGACGAGCTACAAGGCCTAGGTGTCGAAGTCTATTCAGTATCAACAGACACGCATTTCACTCACAAAGCATGGCACGATTCATCAGATGCTATCGGTAAAGTAAACTACCCAATGATCGGTGATCCTACAGGCCGTATCACTCGCGGCTTCAATGTGATGATCGAAGAAGCAGGCCTAGCTGAGCGCGGTACGTTCTTGGTAGATCCAGATGGCTTAATCCAAGTCGCTGAGATCCATGCAGGCGGTATCGGCCGTAGCGCAAAAGATATGCTACGTAAAGTAAAAGCGGCACAATATGTCCGTGAAAATGACGGCGAAGTATGCCCAGCAGCTTGGGAACAAGGCGGCGATACTCTAAAGCCAAGTCTTGATCTTGTCGGTAAAATCTAAGCGCTTGATTACAGGTGTTTAGTTAGGGCGTGTTAAACATTCGATCATGGCACTGACAGAGACTATTTTTTAGTCGATTCAAAGATAAAAATAGTAAGTTTAGTCATTCTAAGCGTCTATTTTTATCAAAGGAGCGGCAAAAAAGAGTCCTGTCCTTTTAGGCTGATGCTAAAATTGCCCCATACTGTGTTGCAAGTCTAGCTAAGGTCTAGACATTATCTTCGACTTGCGCCGTGTCTGGAACCATTTTAGCGATCAGCAGTGCCCATTTATGAATATTCAACACGCCCTAGTTTTTAAGCATTAAGCTAAACTATAAAAAAGACCTTACCAGCATACGTTGGTAAGGTCTTTTTATGTTTTATAATTATTTTTTTTTATGATTAAGACTGTATTTTATTTTTATCGATTATTTTATAAATCTCATCTTTTAGCTGTAGCTTTCGTCGTTTCATCTGCTCAATTTCATCATCACGACTAGCGTGCGTGACTCTGTCTTTTTCGAGCTGATTGATTTGCTGATCTAGCTGGGTGTGCTCATCAAAGATGACTGCGAAGTGGTCATCCTTTTTCTTAAGTTCAGCGATTATCTCTCTATTGTCTTGCCAAGTATCCGTCTTTCTCATGTGATCATCCTTTTTATAGAGCGCAAGCCTTCGCGCATTACAAGTTAAAGTGTCATGTAGAGTGCTTTGATAATATGGAATTCATATCTATTGTGTAGGCGATATGAAGACAAATAGATGTAGCTTTTCTATCGGTCTTACTCGATTGTAGCGAATAAATTCTGTGGATACCATGACAATAAAACTTATGTGGTTTTGTTTTTAATAACGTATGATAATTAACGATTGGTTTTTTAAAACTTAAGATTTGAGTTTACCCGCTTGTCTGTACCCCTCAAACCTATGATAATAGGGACATCAAAAGGCAACAGCCTAATACTCATTGAGTATTTATCTTCTTATTCATACCAAATCATAAAAATTTAGACGAGTAACCTGATAGTTGCCGTTACCTAATTAATAATATTAAGGAACAAACATGATAGACCAAAGTTTATTAGACGCCGTAAAGAGTTATAGCGAAAACATGACTCGCCCGATTACTTTTGTATTAGGTAGCGGCGAGCATAGCAAACGCGCTGAGCTTATCGATTTTTTGACCAAGATCGCAGGCACTACGGATAAGATTAATTTTGACCCAGCCGCGACTGATGATAGTTTGCCAAGTCCGATTAGCTTTGCCGTTTATAGTCATATCGACGACACTTTGACCGATACGGGTATTGTGTTTAGTGGTATTCCAGGAGGGCATGAGTTTACCTCCTTAATCTTGGCTATTTTGCAGGCGGGCGGTCATACGCTTAAATTAGACGAGGGTATTCAAAAACTAGTCAAGCGCTTTAATCAGCCGTTAGAGTTTCAGACTTATGTATCATTGTCTTGCCACAGCTGCCCTGAGGTTGTGCAAGCGCTTAACCAATTCTCACTGCTTAACGAAGGTATCAGCAATGAGATGATTGATGGCGCATTGTTCCAAGAGCAAGTAGAAGCAAACAAAATCCAAGGCGTGCCTGCGGTATTCTTAAACGGTAAGCCGTTTGCTAATGGTTTGATTGATACCGCTAAACTCATTACTAAGTTGCAAGAGCAATTTCCTGATCTTATGGGTGAGGGTAGCGATGACGATAGCGATCAACTAGAGCAGCAAGATGTCACTATCATTGGCGCAGGTCCCGCTGGCGTTGCCGCGGCGATTTATACCGCGCGTAAAGGTCTAAAGGTGACGATGGTCGCCGATCGCATCGGTGGTCAGGTTAAGGACACACAAGATATCGAGAACTTGATTTCTGTGCCTTTGACTAACGGTACGAACTTGTCAGCGGATTTTGTCAAGCATATCCAAGAGTACAATATTACCCTCAAGCAGCATGTCACGGTCAAAGAAATCGATGAGACCGTTGAGGAGAACTACAGCATTCATCTCAACACCGGCGAGCAGTTTGAGACTCGTAGCATCATCTTAGCGACTGGTGCTCAGTGGCGCAAACTTGGTGTCCCGGGTGAAGAAGAGAATACAGGTAAAGGCGTGGCATACTGTGCGCATTGTGATGGTCCGTTTTTTAAAGGCAAAGATATCTCAGTCGTTGGTGGTGGTAACTCAGGCGTTGAGGCCGCACTTGATTTGGCAGGTATCGTCAAAAGCGTCACCGTGCTTGAGTTCGCTGACGAGCTAAAAGCCGATCAGGTCTTGATTAATAAAGCCAAAGAGAAGTCGAATATTGAGTTCATCACGGGAGCGGCGACCAAAGAGATTAAAGCGACCGATGGCAAAGTCAGCTCTATTGTCTTTGAAGATCGCAAAACGGGCGAGACCCATGAGCGTGATCTAGAAGGGGTGTTCGTGCAAATTGGTCTGGTACCCAATACTGGATTTATCAAAGGCTTTGTTGATTTAAACCGCTTTGGTGAGATTGAGATTGATGAGCGCTGCCGCACTGATCGCAAAGGTATCTTTGCTTGTGGGGATGTAACAACCGTTCCCTTTAAGCAGATCAATATTGCTATGGGCGAGGGTAGTAAGGCGGCTTTAAGTGCGTTTGAATACCTTGTGATGCAATAAACCATTTAGCTAAAAAGTTAGCTTAATAAGCCACCTCTTTTGAGGTGGTTTTTTTGTGTCATTACTCAGATAAAATTCAGTCTAGTGTTTACAAGGGAGTTGTTTAAGCGACATAATGAGGAATGTTACCTCTAAAAAAGTAGTATGGCCTAAAATAAATGCCTTGGTTAGTCATACTACTAATAAAATATGTCGATGCGTCGTATCGTTCAAGGAAGACAGTCATGGAATATATTGAAGCGTTTTTCTCCTTAATTGGAGACTTAACATGGGGTTGGGCACTCGTCCCAATGCTCATTATTTTCGGATTGCTATTTACCATAGTAGGTAGGTTCGCTCAGTTTAGATACTTTAAACGCATGTTTAGGGTGTTTAGGACAGATGAGGTGGGAGACGACGGGATTTCTGCTCGTCAAGCCTTGCTCGTGTCTATCGGCGGGCGGGTCGGCGGCGGTAATATTGCAGGTGTTGCGGTTGCCATATCACTAGGTGGTCCGGGTGCAGTATTTTGGATGTGGGTCGTCGCCTTAATTGGAATGATGACTAGTATTGTTGAGTGTAGCTTGGCTCAGCTGTATAAGCGCAAAGATGTTGATGGTAATTTTCGCGGTGGTCCTGCGACTTATATCTTGCACGGTTTAGGCAAGGATTACCGCTGGCTTGCCGTTATATATGCTATTTCTCTGTTGTTGTCGTTCTCGATTGGCTTTGTGGCATTCCAAGGTAATACGGTGGCAGGTTCTGCTCTTGAAAGCTTTGGGATTGATCGCTGGATATCAGGCGTAGTACTGGTTATTGCGGGTGGGTTTATCGTCTTTGGCGGTATTCAGCGTATTGCAAAAGTCGCTGACGTGGTTATTCCCGTAATGGCGCTCATCTATATCGGCATGGCACTTATTATTATCGTGCTAAACTTTACAGAGCTGCCAGCGCTAATGGTTATGATCGTCAAAAATGCCTTTGGTATTGAGTCTGTTGTGGGCGGCGGTATCGGTGTGGCGATTGAGCAAGGTATGAAGCGGGGCCTGTTCTCGAATGAGGCAGGTTTGGGTTCTGCGCCAAATATCGCTGCTACGGCCTATGCCACCCATCCTGTGAGTCAAGGCATCTCGCAGTCGTTATCAGTGTTTATCGATACGATTGTGGTTTGTAGTGCTACGGCATTTATGATTTTGCTCAGCGGGGTATATCAGCCTGGGGCTGAGGTCGATGGTATTGTACTGGCGCAGCAAGCGCTAAGTAATCAGCTAGGCGATTGGTCACAGTATATCTTGACTATAGCGCTATTGTTATTTGCCTTAAGCTCTATTATGTATAACTATTATATGGGCGAAAATTCTATTAACTTCTTGGTCAAAAAGAACGTCAAAATGGCGACTTTGATTCTAAGAGTGGTCGTCATCGGCGTATTGTTTTTAGGAGCGGTCGCGCCTGCGGCAACGACTGTATTCTTCTTCGCTGATCCATTGATGGGTGTACTAGCGCTTGCCAACTTACTCGCTCTAATTATGCTATTTCCACGCGCTAAGCGCTTGCTTGATGACTTTGCAAGACAGCTCAAAGCAGGGTTCAAAGAGCCGTTATTCGACGCGCAGCAGTATGAAAAGTTGGATATCGATCTGAGTGCGTGGGGTAAAGAGGCGGTAGAAGAGGCTTTAGAGCAGAAGAAGTAGTTTGAATATACTCTATGTCTTATAAATAAAAAACCACTTCAACCTAATAGCATGGTTGAGGTGGTTCTTTTGTGTCTGCTGTTTTTGTGATTGCTAATATCAATTCTTATTCCGAATCAGAGCAATAACTGGAATCGCCACTACATACATCAGTACGCCATATACCGCAGCAGGCAGGGCAATAGCGGGTAACCCTGCCGCTGTACCCATAATGATCGGGGCTAAGGTGATCGCCGTCGTACTGTTTTGAATACTGGTCTCTATAGATATCGTCTTGGTATCAAACCAGTTGAGCTTGAGCATTCTCGCTATAATCATACTCAAAGCAAATAAGACAACGATGATAACAATCAACTCAAGACCGATAACTGCTGCTTGAGATTTGAGTAATTCCCAATTAGAGGCCACAGCAGCAAGAACGATTAAGACAAAGAAAACGCTAGCGATAGCATTCAAAACACTGCTTCTACGCTGCATAAAACCCGTGAATTTGCGGCGAGCAAGCATGCCAAGAGTTACAGGCAAGGTCGTCAACAAGAACATCACTAGACCGATCTTGACTGCGCTAATAGAGCTCGCTTGATCCTGCATAAAATGATCAAAGGCTAAAGTAATAAGAATAGGCAAGGTCACAACTGACAATAAGCTTACGACGCCAGTCAAGGCAATCGATAGCGCGACATTACCTTTGGCATAAAAGGTCAGCATGTTACTAGTAACACCGCCCGGACAAAAACTAATAAGTATAATGCCAAAAGCAATCGTTGGTGGCGGCGTCATGACCAATACCACGGCTAGCGCCACTAGCGGCACCAAAACAACTTGATTAGCCAGACCAATGAAAAAGGCTTTGGGGTGAGCCGCAATCACTTTAAAGTCGCTAAGCCTCAGCCCTGTACCTAAAGTGAACATAATATAGGCGAGCGCTAACGGTAGTAAGCTGAGTGCGATATTACTCATAAAACATCCTTGTAAACATACTAGTATCTATAGAATTTGGTGGCTGCGTCATCATTAAATCTAATGATTATAAGTGACGATAGCATAAGCTCAAATGATTTTCCTGCTAAAAGGTTGGTCACATTAACCTAGGGTCATCATCAAACTATCGTAGAGTTAGACTTTAATACTAGAGCGCTCACACTTTTGTCATAGAAATAAAACGCCCATCCAAATCTTGGACGAGCGTTTTATTTTAACTAGTAGCAACTATCTATAAGTTACTATATCTAAGCTACTATCAGTCGTCTAACAAATCCATTTTCTTCGCCGCTTCATAGATACCTGTTGAGCGATTGCCTGTGCGGCAAAATATCAGTATGGGCTGCTCGGCTTGATTAAAGAAATCTGCAAACTCCTCGACGTGATTTTGATTAAGCTCACTACCTGCAAACGATACCTCTTTATATGCAAGTCCCGCTTCCTTAGCAGCCGCTTCAATCTCAGCGCTGGTCGGTTGACCTGGCTCTTCGCCATCGGGGCGATTATTGATAATAGTTTTAAAGCCGTTTTCGGCGATCATTGGTACTTGATCAGGGGTGATTTGTCCTGTGATACTAACTTGATGACTCATAATTTTTCCTTATTCTATTCTAGTGAGATGTCGTTTTGATTAGAGGGTGCATTGACTGATTTGTAGTGCCTTTAAATTTATAAAGACTAAAGCAAGCCTTGCATCAATGCGCTTTGATACAAGAGTTTGGCGCGAGCGCCCGTCCCGCAAAACATCAGTATGGGTTTGGGCATGTCATGATAAAAGGCAGCAAACTGCTCAACCGTCATCGTGCTCAGACGCTCATCATCAAAAGGCAGATAATGATAAGTTAGGTTGGCCTGCTTGGTAGCATCAGCGAAATCAACACTGCTCGGCTGGGTGTCACTTTCAGCATCAGGGCGTACATTGAGCACGGAGCGGTAGCCCAGTTCTGCAATCTTGATACATTGGCTTGGATAAATTTGCTTATAAATAGTGATATCGTCGGTCATAAAATGTCAGTTATAAATTATGGTATGAATGAGGTCTAAAGTTGTCGTCGAGGATAGGCGCTACGCAAAAATGAGTGCGCCGTCTCAGATGTTTTACTATATCGTAACCAACTTTGGCAATGAGCCATCATAACGGTATTCGGTAGTAGACAGCAATAGCCAGTAGCCGTTTAGGACGGATATAAGGGCGCAGTATTAGGCATCTCATCTTTTAAAGTGGTAACCGCCTCTAATGTGCTCATAAATACCTGTCCTGATAACTCAGTAATAACTGGCGTAGCAGCGATGACATCCATCACAGGACCTTTGACGAAGCTAAAATGTAAGCGCTTATCTTGCGCTGCAAGCTCTTGGGTCAGCGTCATCAGCATCTCTTGAGCGGTCAGGTCAATATGATTGACCGCCGCCATAATAAGGATAATCTCAGATGCCTGTGGGTACTGGCGTACGGACTGCAAAATGCGCCGATGCACCGATTCGGTATTACCAAAAAATAAGCTCTCATCGATACGTAGCATCAGTAAACGCTCAAAAGTCACTACATCATGACGATTGATGTTACGAAAATGTCCAGTGCCGCCCAACTGTCCGACGACAGCAACGTGCGGCTGGCTTGATTGCCAAATAAGACTAGCAAAAGAGACCATAAGGCCAATGATAAGTCCAGTATTGAGGCCAAATATGAGCACCCCAATGAAGGCGGCGATATAACTGACCGCATCCAAACGATCACGCCGGCGTGCAGATTTTAGAGTGGCAAAGTCAATTAATCCGATAATGGAGGCCATAATCGTCGCACCCAAAATCGCATAGGGCAGCGGAGCTAGAGCATTGCCAAAAGCAATCAATGCGGCGATCATAACGACAACGGTGACAAGGCTAGCAAGGGGCGTTTTGGCCCCTGAATCGACGTTGATAGCAGTACGAGAAAACCCGCCTGCGACCGTAAAGCTTTGAAACAAGCCGCCTGTGAGGTTAGCCAGTCCCAAGCCCGTCAGCTCACGATTGGCATCAAATAGCTCACCGCGCCGGCGTGCGTAAGTGCTCGCCACCGAACTGCTGGAGACAAAGACAATAAGTGCCATAAGTCCTGCAGCGGGCAGCAGTTCAAGCGCCTCTTGAAAGCTTGGCACATGCGGTATGATAAAGGTCGGCAGCCCCTGCGGAATACTACCTATGGTCGCCACATCGCGCGCCGACCAGTCGAGCAGCATACTCAATAAAATGGCTACAAGCAGTAAAATCAATGGGAATAAGCGCTCAGCCCACTTTGCATAATTGTCTGATAACCAAGATCGCCATAACCACAAGCTGGCGTAGCGATTACTGACCAAAAGGATAAAAGCGACAACGCCAATAATAAGCGTTAAAGGATGCAGTAAATATCTATACAGCTGCATACTCGATAAGTAACCGATCAAGCTGTTACCTGTAATTGGTATCGCTGTGAGGTACTTGAGCTGACTAAAAAATATCAGTACCGCCGCGCCGCTGATAAACCCTGCCGAGACGCCGCGACTGATAAACTGCATAATCCAGCCAAGTCTAAGCCGTCCTGCTATCCATAATAGTGCACCGACCATAAAGGCGAGTAGGCTTGCCATCAAGATATAGTGCTCAGCGCCGCGGTCGGCATAACTATGCAAGCTACTAGCCGTCATAATAGCAGTGATAGCGACAGGTCCCACAGCTTGTACGTTGCTCGATCCCAGCCACGCATAGACAATGACGGGCACAATAGCAGCGTATAGACCATATACTGGTGGCAGGCCTGCAAGCACGGCATAACCTAAGCTTTGCGGAATGACCAGCACGCCCACTACCAAACCTGCGATAACGTCCGTCGGCAGGGCTGATAGCTGGTATTGACGTAGCCAAGTAGGAATCAGACGAGCGGCGATAGAAGGCATATCAATACGTCACCACAATCAAAGGCGTTACTTATAAAGGTGCTGCTTAGCTAGTCGACTTGCGCACAAAAACGCTGGTACAAGAGCTGCAACACGGCCAAAGCATCATCGCTTGCGATACTGTAATAGATTTGCTTGCCCTCACGGCGAGTGGCGACTAGCTCGTCTTTACGCAAAATACCTAACTGCTGCGATAGGCTTGGCTGACCAACACCGACCAGCTGTTCTAGATCGCCGACACAGTATTCGCCTTGGGTAAGCTGACATAATAATAACAAGCGATCAGGATGCGACAGCGATTTGAGTAATTTGCTCGCCTGCAGTGATGCCGCCTGCATTTGCAAAGCTAAATCGGCTGGCACGCTCTTTGTATTATTTAGAGCCGTTTGATTTAAATCTGCGCTGTTTGCGGGGGTAGAAGTGGTCAGAATAATCTCCTTAGAGAAAAGCGTTGCGAGATGAGTCGCTGATATTATCGTGGCTATAAGCTGCTATTTTAACACTCAAAGATAAAAAGTGCAGAGTCAATACATTCTCTATAGTTGACGCATACTTATTTGAGATAGAACATAAGCTAATGGGCCAAAACAAATTATGCTTAAATTATCAACGATTTAACACAAGATATCAAGTTATTATTATTTACATTATATAAATTGATAAATTGTAAGGTAAATGCTATATTATTGCTATTGATTAACTTAAAAAATATACGAACAAAACGTCTAAATAATAAGTGAGATACCTATGCAAGTACATTCTTTTTTGCACCAAGATACCGAGACTTATAGCCATGTATTAGCAGACGCTAACCAAAAGCGGTGCGCTATTATAGATCCGGTATTGGATTTTGATCCCAAATCTGGCTTTACCAATTCCACGAGTGTCGATGAGGTCATTGAGTTTGTGCGCAGTAAGGACTGGGAGCTGGTTTATATTATCGAAACCCATGCCCATGCTGATCATCTGTCAGCGGCTATTCACGTCAAAGAAGCGTTAGGCGGGCAACTGGTTATCGGCAAATACATCACTGAGGTACAAAAGATATTTAAGCAAGTGTACAACTTTGATACCAGCTTTCGTACCGATGCCAGTCAGTTCGATATCTTGACCGATGAAGATACGATTTTGGCTGTAGGCGACATTAGTATTAGCGTCATGCACGTGCCAGGTCATACGCCAGCGGATATGGCCTACGTGGCTACCGACAGCGAAAAAACAGCGGTATTCACAGGCGATACGATATTTGCCCCTGATGTAGGTACGGCGCGCTGTGATTTTCCAGGCGGCGATGCCAAAATGTTGTATCAGTCTATTCAAAAACTATTGGCGCTTCCTGAGGATACTGTCATGTACTTATGTCATGACTACCCAAGCAAAGGCCGTCAGCACTGTCCATCGACCACTGTTGGAGCGCAAAAATTGGGTAATATCCATGTTAAAGACGGTATTAATGAAGCTGAGTTCGTCGAGATGCGTGAGCGCCGTGATGCGACGCTATCCATGCCGCGCCTAATCATTCCCTCAGTACAAGTCAACATCGATGCCGGTCACTTGCCTGATCCTGAAGATAATGGCGTACGCTATCTAAAAGTACCCATCAATGTTAAGGCGTTTGGGTAGTAAATCAATTTATACTGTATTTTTTATGAAATACTGTATTGTAAAATAATGGAGATCACAATGAACCCGTATGAGCGCTATGTACTTCCTAAGTTGATAGATATAGCCTGTAGTACGGGTAATGTGATGAAAGCGCGCGCCAGCCTCGTCCCCCAAGCAGTGGGTGAGGTGTTAGAGGTTGGACTCGGTAGCGGTCTTAATTTGGCGTTTTATGACCCTGAAAAAGTCTCTAGTATCGTCGGTGTTGATCCAGCAGCGCAAATGCAACCGCTGGCACGCACGCAGCTAACATCAGTATCCCTGTCGAGGTACTAGCAGTAGATGTGCATGGTATCGATGCCCAAACCGATCGCTTTGATACTATTGTCATGACCTTTACGCTATGTAGTATTAAAGATCCGCTACCTGCGCTAAAAGAGATGGCACGCGTGTTAAAGCCGAGCGGTAGATTGTTATTTTGTGAGCATGGTCTAGCGCCAGATCCTAGTGTTGCGCGCTTCCAGCATCGATTGACGCCGTTTTGGAAGCCTATCGCTGGAGGCTGTCATCTCAATCGTGATATCCCAGCACTGCTTCGTGCTGGCGGTTTTGTCGTTGAGGATTTGACTACCCAGTATCTACCTGGCCCAAAACCGATGACCTATGTGTATAGCGGATCAGCGCAGCAAGCGATTTAAACAACACGCCTAAAACCAAAAATAATTAAAATAGGAGTCTTTATGAGTACAGAAGGTTTTCACATTGTCTGCCCGCATTGTCAGACAACCAATCGTCTGCCCGCTGAGCGCCTAAGCGCACAGCCTAATTGCGGCAAATGTAGCCAGTCGCTACTGACAGCAAGTCCACAAGAGCTAAGCGCTCAAACGGCTAACAAAGTCATTCAAAAAAATGACGTACTAACGATTGTAGATTTTTGGGCGAGTTGGTGTCAGCCGTGCTTGATGATGGCGCCGCAGTTCAAAGACGCCGCCAAGCAATTGCCGCAAGTTGTCTTTGCCAAGTTGCAGACGGACAAATATGAGCAAGCGGCAGCGCCTTATAATATTCGTAGTCTGCCAACGATGGTAGCTTTTAGAGGGGGCAAAGAGGTCGCGCGGCAATCTGGCGCCCTACCAACGAGCCAAATCGTGCAATGGGTAAACAGTTTAAAGACTTAATGTTTATATTGACTAAGGTGCTATCATCAAAAAAGCCAATACGGTAATCCCGTATTGGCTTTCCTATTTTAAATCTAAATAGTACTACTCACCATATATCTTTATACCGTTAGCAAAGGTGCAACGCTTGACGCGCGCGGACTGGATAATAGCGTCAGCTTCGCCGTACAGCCTAGATAACTTCGCATCACGCGCTTTAGTATTGTTGCTTTTGCCTAGTCCGACGCTAATGTTAGGCGAGATACCCCAACGTCCAGCCGAGATACCAACGCCAACGCCTGATGCTGCTATCGTCGATTGCTCATTGCGAGTAGCATCGACATAACGCTCAACGCGGGCATATTCTTGACTGAGTGATTGACAGTCATAGCTCTGATAAGTGCTAGGCGGTACATATTGCGGCGTCACATTACCAGTAGAAGCACAGCCTGCCAAAGCCAGCACACTGGCCGCTGCCAATACCGTCGATTTGCTCAAATTTTTCATAATCATTCCAGTGGGCTAAAGTATAAAGGGGTGTATCTAATTGATTACATTACTATAAAACGAATAGTTGAAGATAGCAATAACAAAGCAAATAAGGGTCTAGAGTCTGACGCTAACACATATTTAAGCTAGAACCTAAGCTAAAATCACTAGGGCGTTCTTAAAAAAAGTTCTCAGGTTTTGTATAAGCCAAAGTTACAATACTGGCATAAGCAATACCTGCAATGATGATACCCACTTTGCTCTGGCTAGGGGTCGCATCAGGCTTAAAGGCTTTGATACTGGCGCTAATTGCCGCTACTAGCAGTATGATCTTAGCAAATACCCATTGCACTGGAGCGTTGACGCTCATCAGCTGCATGAGCATCCAAGCACCCGACACGATAATGAGTAGATAGACGATATGATTAGCAATTTTGATAACTCGCGGCGCTTGTTTATTAGCACTTAGCACCAAAATACTTTGATAGATAAAGAGGCCGATGACAATAAGTGCTAGAAGCGTATGTAGATGTTTCATTGAAGGTAGGTTCCTGTAGCGCAATGTTTAGATTAAATTAGGTGACTTTATAGGTTTTGTCCCGCGCACAAGGGACTCTCAGGGCTAACTCCCTGCGCTTGCCATTCGGCAGGCGTATAGGCATGAATAGCCAAAGCGTGTACCATGCCGCCCTTTGAAGTCAGCAACTCTGCTACCGCGTCATATACCAATTGGTGACGCGCGACCAGACGCTTAGCGTCAAAAGCGTCACTGACCAGTGTGAGTTTAAAATGGCTCTCTTTACCTTCAAAATAGCCTGCATGATTCATCGACTCATTGACCAGCTCTAAATACTCAGGGTGCAAAGTCTGTAGCGCGCTCTTTAGCGCTGTTGCTGTTGGCATATTATTATTCATGGTAATCCCTATAAAACGCGCTCTACTAAAAACTATAATATTTATGTCATTATAACAGACATCGTGAGAACCAAAGTGAGTTGTACCGCGCATAAAAAAGCGGAGCGCATACTTCTATAACGCTCCGCTACTTTAGCTATCTTGATACTTTTAGTAGAACAAACTAACTAGTAGAACAAACTAACTAGTAGAACAAACTAACTAGTAGAACAAACTAACGGCGCGATCTTTGATATAGCGGCATAACCTTTGGCAATAATGATTGTATCTCAGCGATACGGTTGCCACTTGTTGGGTGAGTACTCAAAAACTGTGGCGGCTCACCTTGGCTTGCGCGTTGCATTTTTTGCCAGAGCGTAATCGCTGCTTGCGGATTGTAGCCTGCGCGTGCCATGAGCTCAAGACCGATCTGATCCGCTTCACTCTCTTGCGTGCGACTGTGCGGACGACTCAAACCCAGATCACCGGCAACGTTCGCGAGCTCTGCTTGACCTTGTGATAAGCCAAAAATGCTAGCTGCTACGCCGATACCCGTCTGAGTGGCATACTGGCGCGAGATACGCTCACGTGAATGCTCACGCAAGGCATGTGATATCTCATGACCCATGATAGCGGCAATCTCATCATCGCTTAGGTTGAGACGATCAATAATACCTGAGTAGAACATAATCTTGCCGCCTGGCATGACAAAGGCATTTAGCTGATTAGACTTAATCGTATGTACTTCCCAGTTCCATTTGGCCGCGTCTGGACGATACACGCCAACTTGACCAACCAGACGATTAGCGATGTTCTTTAGACGATTGAGCTGCGCTGCGTTGGTATCGAGTACACCAGCTTTTTTGGCATCTTGCAACGTTTTAGCATAGCTCTGCGCTGACATTTGCAATACTTGCTCATTAGAGACTAGCAGTAACTGCTGGCGATCAACGCCAACTGCGCCACTATTGGTCGTACTAGTACAGCCTGTCAGCGCCAGACCAGATAGCGATGCTGCCATTACCGTTGTCGTGAGTAATTTTTTCATAATAGTAATCCTCGTAATAAAATAAAGTGGTACAAAGCTAAAATCTAGCTGTCACTTAAGAATAAAAGCCAGTACATAACTAACCTGTTGTTCCAAAGCGAGCGCTTCAAATTAGATTAAGCATAGCAAAAGTCAAGCGCAGCAAAAGTAAAAAAATATATTTTTTAGTATGATAATGATGTTATAAGCTCAGTTAAGATTGTAAAAGTTACTCTATTATGTCACTGTACCCTTTTGCAAAATCAGCAATCCGTACAAAGAATGATGAGCATAAGGGATAAAAAGCAGCATAAAGTAAAAAGTTATCAGAGAATAGTTGGCGTTTTATAATTTATCCATGATAAAATTTATCATGATATCAAAGCGATACCCCTAAATAGAGTATATTTCGTCATCGTAGGTTATGACCTGTGTCATCAAAAGCAAAAATAGCGGTTGACATGAGCAGGATAGTTGCTAAAATAGCCAGCCTATCGAGAGGTAATAGTTTAACTACTACGTTTTGATCATGCGGGAATAGCTCAGTGGTAGAGCATAACCTTGCCAAGGTTGGGGTCGAGAGTTCGAATCTCTTTTCCCGCTCCAAATATGGCTCCTGTACTCACAGATATAGTGTACAAGCAGGTACAGAGCAAAAGCCTCACAACTTTAATAAAGTTGTGAGGCTTTTTTTTGTCTGAAATCTGCGTAAAAGAGATTACAGATCAGTCAACGATCTGTAGTCTCTTGACGATAGGCAAGGTGTTTTTCTCAAAGCTATCTACCATCTGGTTGAGCTCCTCAATATTGTCCTTTTCCTCTTGTAGCGTATTACCGTCTTTTAGCAGCAATTGATTATTTTTTTTGAGCGCTTGCCAAGCGTAATCAACCCATTGTTTCCGCGTTGTCTTGCCCTGAATATAGGCGTGCAAAAAGATAAGATGGAACCTGCCATAAGTTGTCGCGCTGCCTGTAAGGGGACTTACTAGAGCGGCAAGTTCAGGGCTAACGAGACTTTGCTGCATGATATAAGCGTTAAGCCTGCGGCAGTGCTCTTGCACCTTTTCGATGACCGCATCCTCTTGCACTAAGATAATATGACCTTGAGCATGCAAAATGGCTAACGACTCAAACAGCCAGTTTTGCTCGAAGTCATCAGGCAGCCGCTGTTGTAAGTCTGCGACTTGATGTATTTTATGATCGCTAAGCAAGGTCACTACCGTCTTAAAAATATCCTCACGCAGTGCAATGGTACCTGCCGCGCCATTGACTTCATATTTAATGTTCTCAGCATTAGCAATCATCTTAAAACGTAATTGGTGCCAGATCTGCTCTGATTTGGCCACAGATATCTTGCGCGCGCCTTTGACCCAGTAATCACGGCGGAACTGCTTATTGTGCATATAGTCTTTGACGCTTTGAGCGAACATAGGATCATCTAGCGTCTCGATAAATGCCAGCTGCTCATTGTTATAGCTACTTGGATTATAATCCTCCAAAAAGCTGGCAGAGCACGCAAAATTGGTCTTGGTCGGTGAGAGCCAATCTGCCATCTCAGAAAAATACATCGGCTGCCACTCACGATTGAAGTACTCATGAGCCAAGTAGTTAGAGTTTTGCTTACTGATATCCTCTAAGCGCTGCGGAATAGAGGGCACTTGCTGTATGAGCGGCTGACAGAGCTTGAGCAGATCTTGGGTAAATTCGATGGAGGCCTTAACACGTTTGCCTATGCCTTGACCTCGGCTACCATGCATATGGTCGTGCTCAGTGAGCATATGACGTATAGGGGAGGCCGCCGCCCAGCCCGGTAAGGTGTTGTAACTGATATAGAGGACGCCGCCGACTTTGAGCTTGCGGCGAATAAAGTCGGTAATAATGTCGCGGTTGTCATTGGAGACCCAAGACCAAATACCATGCAAACCAATAAAATCAAAATCTGGCAAATCCTCGCGATTGCAGAACTCACCAAAGGACTGATCAAAGATATGAGCTGCGCTACCTGATATATCAGCAAGCTCTTTGGCAAAGCTGGCTTGGGAGGGGTTAAAATCTGTGCCGTACCATTTGACATCTGAGGCGGCAGCATGGGCATTGATAGACATACCTTGACCAAATCCAAGTTCGCAGGCGCTCGTAAATTTAGGTGCCTCAAGTCCTGCCATCAAAAATGGGATTTTTACGTTATTAGGGCTAAGCTCTGCGTAATAACCATACGTGTAGTCGATATCGCTAATGTAGCCCTCTGACCAGTTTGCCATGCTCACATCCATATGTTGATTGATTAGGTTAAGACAGACAGTTTCAAACATCCTGTTGTCTGTTTGGATCAAACATAAGATAATAGCAGTAATTTGCCCAAAATATTATAAAAGCCTGTCAACTTGTCGCATGGTATAGTTAACACTAGATAAAATGGATACGTTATTCAAAAACGCGGGACTAGTATAAATTTTTCTGGCGTGCTGTGCCTACGCAGACAGAGGCTGCAAAAAATTCATTCTAGCCCCGCTGTATCTTTTTTATATTGGACTGACTATATAGGCTATATATTAAAAAATAACTGTGCCAAAATTCAAACATTAAGATTTTAACGAGTTTTTAATTTATCAGGTAAGACAGCTATTTTCGTCAACGGTGACGACGTACAGACTTTAGACTAAAGGTGTATCCATCATTCACAAAAAAAGCATCAACCGATATTTAATCAATCGACGCTCTCTTATTAAAGCCTAGTATTTTATTAAGGCCTACTGGCTTATATTGCCAAAAACTCAAGCGGTTTGCTTGTTTTTTCCGCCCATTAAGCTGTTGACTACCCACGCAGGACCAATCAATAAAAACTGTAAATCTTCAAAGAACGACGGTTTTTTGCCTTCTATCTTATGACCAATGAACTGCCCAATCCAAGCGATGACAAATATACTGGCCCACGTTTTAAAGCCAATAGGTAATGTTGCCATCACACTCAAGCAAATCAGAATAAAGATACCCATGGCCAAAAACAGCGGCGTTGAGAGCTGCATATAAAATAGTAAGACCAACGCACTGAGTACCAAAGTAATCCAGACCGATAGCGACATGCCCATACCCAAGATACTGACAAAGATTGTAGGCACTGCCATCCAGTGAATTTTTTTGTTGACCAAGTTTTGGTGACTGACCGCGTATTCAGAGAGCCACTGCTCAAGCGTGCGCTTAGACATGCGTTTTTGTGACGTACGAGACATGCTAACCTCCATGTTAGTAAGTAATAGTGAATAGATAAATGGTGCAAAATACAGTATTGGATACAGTCAGTTGTAGCACTATTTGCATCGTTATACCATGTTATCTGGTAAACCCCAAGGTCATAAACGCAGCTTAATCTTGCTCTAAGCTGGTACTTTTACCGAATCGCGCTCGCTACGATACCACTCATAGAGTCCGACAAATGAATTGACTTGATAAACCATGGTTTGAATAGCAAAGATATAATTACCGGTCATAAGATTGACGGTCAGCCAAACAAAGTTAGATATGATCCATAGCCACCAGTTAAACGAGTAACGCAAAATCATCGCTGTTTGCGCGGTAATAGATAAAATAAAAGCAATAACGTTAATCCAAAAAAACGAGATAAATCCTAAAAACAGACTACTATCGTCTTCAACGACTGCATAGCCATAGCTGGCAAGTAAGTCGTTAATGGTGGGAAACAAGGCTAAACCCACCACCATAAAGGTAATAGTGATGAGCCAAACCCACTTATTTGCTGATTTGGGTATCATATCGCCATCAGCGTCTGTGTTTTTTGACCAGTAAAACAAGCCGTATAAATGGGTAAAAAAGTTAAAAAGCGGCGCCAGCATTAACCCCACTGAGCCTGCCGTTCCTTGCACGATAACTTCACCAGCAGTCGCTCCCATACCAAAGCCATTGCCCAAAATGTTTTTGCGAAAGGATAACGACACCACGCAAATCAAGCCAATAAAAGACACGCCCAAATAAAAAATATCTAAGCCAGTATGGTCTGTGGTGAGCCAAAATCCGGCTGAGAGCGCAATCATACCGCAGATGAACCAAGTCACGATCCATTGCATCGACCATTTGCCTGTGATGTTGTCTAGTAGCTGAATGCGCATAAGGGTGCTGTCCTAAAAGTAGTTGAGAATATAAGGGCTTGAGGATATAAAAGCGTGAGATTATAAGGTATAAAGTTTTTATTTTTTAAGTCATTTTATTATAGATGTGCTGATCGATAAAAATAAGCGCTTGCCGATAGCGCGCATCATAATCAGGCTCGTCTATCAGATGCGGCTCTATGTCGTGACGTGCAAATATATCAATAAGTCGCTGCTCAAAGCGCCCGCGTGCGTCAGGATCGCCCAGTGTACGCATACCATCAGCGACCCAAGGCACGTTGTTGTCGAGCATAATCGTATAATCTAAGCGCAGCTCCTCGATGCATGCGGCGACAAAAGGATGCGTGCGCCCCTCATATTCTTCACAAAAAGCCTGCGTCGTCACAAAGTCAGTATCAACGATAGTAATCGGCGCGCTCGCCTGCGCTTTTGCTGCGCGTATGGCCTCAGCATGATTAATAACGATCGGCGTATAGTCGCTATATTGCAAACCCAGCTCCCGTCCGCCCAAATCCGTACCGACGTAGATGCGCCCCATCTCAAGCACAAAGGTCGCACCATAGTAGTTAGCCAGTTTATGCACCAAAGTCGTCTTGCCAGAGCTCTCCCCGCCGACGATAGCGACGGTCTTGGTATAGTTAGCGCGCGCCTGTGGGTGAATCGCCCACCAGTGCGCCACAGGATTGTGAGCAATAGCGTAGGAGTCATACTCAAGCTGCAATGGGGTTGTGATAATATCCATTATGAGCTGCTCTTTGATAATGGGCTGCGCCAATGGATGATTCTCAGCAACAAAAAGCGGCGTATCACTAGGTATAGCCAAATCATCAATCAAGCGCTGCAACTTTGCATTACTATTCTCAATGTTTATAACAACGTCTTTAGCTTGGCTATATAAATGCTCATGCACTGGCAAATCGATCTCATCGGTAATATGCAATTTTATAAAGGGCAGATCTGCACAAGCCATCTGTAGCCAGCGCGCCTTGTCTTTTAAGCTAATAGCAAAGTCTGGATGCGGCGAAGGGTGCTTGGTAATGACGATATGCAAAGTTTTAGCTTGACCTGCTGCATCCAATATACTGCGCATTTGTCCCAAATGTAGCGGTTCAAAATGACCTATCATAAGACCCGTATCGTACATAAAAATCCTTATAAACCAATCACTTTTGATAGGGCGTGTTTGATAATTCACAAATATGCACTGACAGAGACTATTTTTTAGTCGATTCAAAGATAAAAATAGTAAGTTTAGTCATTCTAAGCGTCTATTTTTAT
>NZ_JBQQEZ010000021.1:0-30867 GCF_052258425.1 Psychrobacter sp. T6-4 | reverse complement strand
CCAAGCTCATAAAAATATAAGAAGTGATATTCCAAAAAAAAGCCAGATACTTGCAGTATCTGACTCCTTATAAACCCTCAACCTATTTTAGGACGGGACAGTCATTACTCTCAGAGACGTTATCTTGCCTTTATGTAAGCAGTAACATACCGATAGCTTACTCTAAGTATTTTTATTGTCAGAGGCTGCTATCTTTATGACCCATTACCTTTTAAAATGTGCCGTACCCAAGTTATTGCTACTTACTCGTGAGTGACCTAAATGCCTGAATCTTTGAATATTATTGACCTTATCACCGATGCCAGTTTATTGGTACAGCTCGTTATGGCGCTACTATTATTAGCGTCTCTACTTAGCTGGGTCATTATCTTTCGCCTAAGTGCGCGCTTAGGCACTGCTAAGCGTTTTGACACACAGTTTGAGACGTGGTTTTGGTCTGGCGAAGATTTAGCTAAGCTCTATCAAGGTATCCAAGGATCGCCTGATCGTCAGGGACTTGAGCAGATATTTTATGTCGGGTTCTCTGAGTATCTTAGGATGCACAAAAAACGCCAACCTAAAGACGACATTATCGACGGCGTTGAGCGCAAACTGCGCGTGGGCTTAGGACGTCAGCAGCAGATGCTAGAATCTGGTATCGCCACCCTTGCCAGTATCGGCTCTGTTGCCCCTTATATCGGTCTATTCGGTACGGTGTGGGGTATTATGAATGCCTTTTTGGGACTCTCGCAAACCGAGCAAGCTACCCTTGCCTCTGTCGCACCCGGTATCGCAGAGGCGCTTATTGCTACGGCTATGGGATTGTTCGCCGCTATTCCTGCGGTACTTGCCTATAACCACTTCACTGCCAAATCTAGCAGACTCTATGAGTCGCGCGCGTTATTTTGTGATGAGATGACGGGCATGCTACAGCGCGAAACCAGCGCGCAAAGTATGCTGATACGCGAGACTAGTATCGCGCAAAACAAGGCAACTGGTCTATGAAATCTAGTCCTTACCAGCGCCCCAAAAAAGCCCTCAATGCCGATATGAATGTTGTGCCTTATATCGATGTGATGCTGGTGCTACTGGTCATCTTTATGGTGACAGCGCCTATGCTGACTACAGGCGTCGATGTTGATTTGCCCAAAGAGCAAGCGAGCACTTTGACTCAAAACCAGCTACCGGTCATCGTCTCCTTGACGGATAGCGGCGAGATTTTTATTAGTTATGAGAACAATATGGATATGCCGATTAGTGAGCCTGAGCTGATAGAGGTGCTCTCTAACTTACAAGCGCAATATCTAAGCTCAGGTGAGGCACCGGTACAAGTGATGATTAATGCCGATCGAAACAATCAATATGGCTCTATTGTCGCGCTTATGGCAAGCTTGCAGCAAGCGGGTATCGAAAAGGTTGGACTACTAACAGGTGCGCCCCTCCCTGCTCCGCAGATCTGATCTGTCTCAACATTACAAGAGATTAAATAACGATAGATATAATGCTAAAATATCATTATATTTATCATAAACGTTTTATAATCAATTATTTACTCTCATTTATGAGTATTCATGCCATGAATAATGCGCCTGCCGTCTTTGTACCGACTGAGCCTGAGAGCAATGGACTAACTTGGCCTACGCTGCTAAGTCTGCTTGCGCACGGCATCGTCCTAGGACTCTTGATCTATAACTATCAGACGCCTGTTATCGAAACCGCTGGCAGCATTGAGACAACAATGGTATCTCCTGAGCAATTAGCCGAGATGCAAGGGCAGATACTCGCCAATCGAGCGGCTGCAAGCGCGCAACAAGCGAGCGGTACTCCGAGTAGCAGCTCAAATAGTGAGTCCGCTAGTGAGACTCCTAATGTGTATAGCTCCGACTCATCCAGCAGCTCGCAAAGCACGCAACCAAGCTCACAAAAAGTACCTGTATTTTTGCAGTCAGATGATGGCACTGACACGCCGATACTAATGAGTGAGCAGCAACAAGAGCGCTATACTCAGCAATCAGAAGAATATCAGCGACAGCTTGCCCAGTGGTCAGCCGAGCAGCAGGCTATTACTGATGAGAGACTAAAGCGCATTGAGCAAAAAAAACAGCAAGATGATCAAGCTGTTGAAAATAGACTCAAAGCGTTTCAGGATAAACAGCTCAATCCGCCAAAGATCGAAAAACCAACGGCTAAGCAGCGCAATATAGAGATCACCTCTGGTAGTTCAGGCAGTGCTGGTAAGAGCTTTAGTTTATCTGATGGTGAATCGACAATATCAGGCGATAGTGCGACAACTAGTAGTAAACCTGGAAGTAGTAGCTCAGCTAGCGGTAACCGCGGCGCAAGCAATAGCGAGATTATTAATCTTATTAAGCGCAACTATCAGCCTCCAGTAGCCGCTAGAGGGTCAACGCAGCGCACTACTTTGACCATTACGGTGCGCTCAAACGGAGATGTGGCAAATGTTACTGCCTCTGGGCCTGACAGCGCGGTCAATGAAGCGGCGCGCCAAGCAGTACTAAATACAGGTAATCTGCCTATTGATGCTGATGACCCTAAATACCCGACCTTTAACATACAGTTTAAAGGTAGCAATTGACGACTATTACCCTAATCATGTTGCACCGACTGCTCAATTAGCCTATTTTGATACTCAAATAATTCTATATCCTTCTTATTTAGGAGTCTGATCTGGTTATGCGTACTCACAAAAAACTATTACTCACCCTACTTACTGGCGCGTCAAGCTTACTTATGGCCCCAAGCTTATTGGCAGCGCCCGTTGTTTTGGAGCTGGACTATGAGATTCCTGTTCAGCAAAATCAAGTGGCGTTTGTGCCATTTGCAGGCGACTCTGTTTTATCATCAGTTATATTAAATGACTTAAACAGAACCGAGCTTAGCGTTACCAGTCAGGGCTTGCCGCAGCAGCCCCGCAGTATCAATGAGCTATCAGGTACGCTCCCTGTTTGGCAAAGTTTAGGGATTCCCTATTTAGTTGTCGGTAGCACGCGTAGCAACCGCGGTAAAATCGTTACTGATTATGAAGTCATAGACGTAAAAGCAGGCCGCGTGATTGAGGGCAAACAAACCTTGAGCGCTGATAACAATAGCCAAAGTTTGCGTTATGCAGGTCACGTCATCGCAGACAAAGTCTATGAGCTAATCACAGGAATACCAGGCGACTTCTCAGGGCGCATCGCCTATATTGAAGAGACAGGCGTCGGTAAGAATAAAACCTCGCGTCTAAAGATCATGGACGCCGATGGCGAAAATGCTAGCACTATTACAGAAGTCAATGGCTCTATCTTCTCGCCTGCTTGGTCACCTGATGGCAATCGTATCGCTTATACGGTGCAGCGAGACAAATCCTACCCTGTCATCTATGTACAAAATATCAGCGGCGGCGGTGCGACAACAGTAACGCCGTACAAAGGCAGTAATATGAGCCCGTCATTCTCACCAGATGGCAGCAAGATTTTGTTCTCAAGTAGCTTTGAGGGGAGCGCTGATATTTATGAAATTAGTGCTGGCGGTGGTAATTTGCGCAAACTGACCAATTGGCCAAGCAGCGAAGTGCAGCCCACTTATGCACCTGACGGCAAATCCTTTGTTTTTGTCTCTGACAAAACAGGATTTAATAGACCACAAATCTATCGCTATGAGTTTGGTTCAGGACGTATCTCAAAGGTGTCTAATAGCGGCTATGCCACGACGCCTAAGTTCAACAATGATGGCACGCAAATTGGGTTTTTAAGTGGTTCATCAGCGGCGATTATGAATAGTAACGGTCAAGTCGTCACCAACATAGGCAACACGGGTCTAGATGAAGGGGTTAGCTTTTCACCCAATGGCAAACGCGTGGTCTACGCGTCCACGCAAGGCGGCAAAGGCGTCATTACTATCAAATCATTGAATGGTGGTGAGGCTTTTGGTAAGTCAGGACAAGGGGTTATCAAGTCACCGGTCTGGTCGCCCAACCCTAAATAGCTCTAAAAAAAGCGCTCGATAGTATAATCGAGCGCTTTTTATTTTTATTCACTTGGATCGTATCCTGGTGGATTATCATGTCTTATTTGCGCCACATCAGCAGCGGTAACGGTCGCCTCAAGTCCATTGAGATCGGTCATAATGTACTGCGTCACGGCTGCCATTTGCTCATCGTTCATCATCATATGAAACGATGGCATACCGCGCAGGCCGTTGATTAGGATGCCTATCGTGTAATATTTTGAGGCCATCTTGCTGTTGTCAGCGAGCGGCGGATAGTAACCTGCGCCGTACGCTCCTTGACCGTCATGCATGTGACAGGCAGCACATGAGCGATGATAAAGCTCGCGCCCATTAGTGCTATGGTAGGCGTTACCCTCACCAAACACCTGATTCCACTTTTGGACCTCTAGATCCTCTGCCATAGCAGGTATGTTGGCGTAACTGACGATATCGACCTGAGGTTTTGCCAGCTCCTCTTCACTCGTGTACACCGCGCCCCATGAACCATTGTTGCGACCATCGGCAAAGTCATAACTCTCTGCCGTCGCAGTTTGTGCCTCAGGTTCAGCTAGCGTCGGTGCATCCGCGTTCGATGAGCAGCCAGACAATGCCGTCATAGCGACCATAGCCGTCAATAGTGAATATCTTAAATCTTTCATAATTGCCTCTTACTCTATTTATCTATGACAGCTGGCTATACAGCCTTTGCTCTTTGATGCAAGCGCGTGGCGGTATCTAGCCCTGATAAAATAGCGCCTTCTTGCCATGCTGGGATATGTGAGCAATGCTCACCTGCAAGTACAATCCGATTGTCAATCTGACACAGCGTATTGTAGTATTTCTCGCGGCTTGACTCACTCCAGATACCGTAGCAGCCCAATGTCCAAGGGATACGGTGCCACACTACAGAGGTGCCCGAGCGAAACTCTTCGGGGTACTGCGGATGGATATGCTTGCCATAAGCTAAAGCGGCGTCAATGCGCTGCTGCGGGGTCAAGGCATTGAACTTATACGACGTTGGGCCATAGCCGTACCCTCCTAGCAGCACGCCTGTTCCTGTCTTGAACATGTCCTCAGAAGGATAGGCAATCTGTATATTGGGCATATCAGTGTACGTGACTCCGCCATAGATCCACTCATCTTCCTCCCAAAAGCGGCGCTTAAACTCCAGACCTACCTTAAACGCAGTATCGTAAGGCACTGCTGACATGGCCTCTTTCATAGGTTTTGAGACGTTAATGTCCATCTGGGTCAATACGGTCAAAGGAATGGTGCAGATACACCAATCAGCGCGCTCAGTCTTAGTGCCGCCATTAGGGTTATTGCTGTCGACATAATCAATAGTCACGCCGCTATCATCTTGATGAATCTTAGTGACTTTGGCGTTGAACTCAATCATGTCACGGCATTCACGTGTGAACGCATCGCCAATTTTGCCCATGCCGCCGACTGGCTGAAACATCGTTGGATGATGTACGTAAACATCAAAGTTATTGTACAAATCTGACCACACACCAGATTGCAATAGCTCACTCATCGGTAGGACATCTGATGGCTGCTCTTTCGGCATAAGGCCACCGCCAGGGTAGACACTATACCCGCGAACCTTGCTGGTGGCATGGCTAGTCACATAACGATAATTATTGTCTAATACGCCCCAGCCTTTTAGCCCTTCAAGCAGCTTTTCTTTATCTTCGGTATTGACCGAGCGATCCAGTCCGCCCACATTCACTGATTTTGATAGTAACTCTGAGACATAGCCTTTAACATCGCTTCTGACATCACCCAAACGCTGCGGCACACCATTAAAGTGATTGGTACGATGCAAGTACGCCCTATTATTAGTCTGAACAAAGGGCTGCAGCTCAACACCAAATTTTTTGCAATAATGAAACACGCCATAGTGATGACTTGGCAAGCGCCAAGGACCACCATTAAAATAATTGCCTTCCTCAAAGTCGCAAGTGACCTCTTCGCCGCCAAGCTCTGTGTATTTATCACCGCTGTTGAGTGTCCAGCTACGACCACCGCCACGGTTTTGATACTCTAATACTTTAACTTCATAACCTGCCTTACGCAGCTCATAAGCGGCTGTCAAACCTGCCAGCCCCGCCCCAAGTATTATGATACTAGCACCTGCAGGTGCACCTGTTAAATTGAGCTCTTCCTTAAAGGTGGACTCTGAGGCAAACCCCAAGGTCGTCATCGCCTGATACATCGCGGTTGCGCCCGCAGTCTTACCAATCATAGAGAGCAGTTGACGCCGCGTTGGTGATTGAAGCATATCTTTCATATTGGTGTCCTTGTGGTATGACCGTATTAGGTAGCTATTGTCATCAAGATATATATTGATATCACTGTGACTTTCTTTATCTTTTACTACCTGATCATTGACCTATATATTTGTAAATTAGTTTGTTATCTATACTCAAAGCGCTTTAATAAATGATATCTATACTAAGTGCTTTTACTCATCTGTTTTACTAAGCGCGTTGACGCGAGCGTATGATGGCTCTAATAACAAAGAAAAGGATTAAGAGCGCGACAATGATACCGAGTATGGCAAGCACGCCTGCATACTTTATCAAAAACGGACGTTGATCTTGTCCTGCTGCAACAGTATCGACATAGTCTGCGCTCACATCACTACTGGCAAGACCGCCGAAGCTAGTCCGAACATAATTAGTGATATCAGCGATTTGCTGATGGCTCAGCTGATCTTTAAAACCTGGCATATTCGGTCGGATATTGGTTGCTCCCTCTACCCCGTGCAGGATCACGTTGATCAAGGTGTCTGGATTGTCACGGCGCAAACTTGTCAAACCAACAATAGGGGCATAACCAGCATCAGGCTGCGCGTAGCCATTGACGCCGTGACAGCTGGCGCAAGCATTTAGATATAGACCCTCAGGCGAGCTACTATCAACGCCAAGTTTTGCCTGTGTTAGGTAGTCGTCTTGAGCTAGCAAATCATGAGTGATCGAGGCATTGATAGGATCAGGTAAGCTTTTGGTATCTACCTCAGTGATCGTATCCTTTGTCTCAATTGCGGGGACTACTTTTAGATAAGCGGCAATTGCGCCCAAATCATCGTCCGTTAGATAGCGGGTACTGTGAGCGACTGCTTCACCCATAGGGCCACCTGCATAAGCGCGCTTGTCTAGCTCGCCTGTGCGCAGATAGGTGACGATATCTTGCTCGCTCCAGCTACCGATGCCGCTTGAGTTGTCAGGGGTGATATTAGGAGCATACCAATTGCCCAATTGCGCACCCGATAGGTACATACTATTATCAGCACCCATCGTCATATCACGCGGGGTATGACAAGTACCGCAATGTTCTAGATTGTTGGTAAGGTATTCACCGCGCTGCTGGATGGCAGTTAGACCCTCCCTGTTTTCGTAAGCGGGTACATTTATAAAGTTCCAAAAATACATCAGGCTACGAATATTAAAAGGAAAGGGTAGATCTGTTTCATACTCAGGCGCCGCGTCTACTGCAGGCACCGTTTGCAAGTAGGCAAATAGCGCACTGATGTCTTCATCGGTCATACCATGATATGAAGGATAAGGCATCGCAGGATAGATCATGTGATCAGGCGCACGACCCTTGCGCAGCGCTTTTTTGAGATCTTGTTCAGTATAGTTACCGATACCATAGCGCTTAGAGGGCGTGATATTAGTCGCATAGATACTGCCCATCGGTGTATCGATAGCAACGCCGCCTGTATAATCTTCTCTGTGACAAGCCATACAATCAGCCGCGCGCGCGATATAAGCGCCGCGATTGACCAGATCACTGTTAGCAGGACTGACGTTAGGTAGGTTTGTAGCCTCTGCCATAGCAGCGCTTGAGGAGATACCGATAGCAAGCATCGATAGCACCTTGTAAAATGGCTTCATAATATCCTCACACCATAGCATTTAAATTATTTATCTCAAAACATGTCTACAATAGTAAAAAGCTAGCTCTTAATCAGCTAAGAGTAAAAACACATCTTGTTATGTTGGCTTATATTTAATCTTGAACACCTGCAAATACCAATATCTAAGTACAATCAATATTTACCGAATATTGTCTAATTATATTGATTAAGTAAAAAAATTTCAGTACTGTGACGCTTTTAGTGACTCTATTAACACTAACCAATAACAAAACTCTCCTGTTTTAATTCATAATGCATTGAGTTACCTTTCAAACACTAGTGATAATAAGCGCTATGAAAAATCCTTTTGCCCACAACTCGCCCTTTTTTTATACCCTATTTGCAAGCGTGCTCCTTACAGGCTGTCAATCTCTCGGATTTGGCGGTAGCCCTATTCCAGTAACCGCGGCTCAAACGATTAAAGGGTCGACAAACAACCCATTGCCCACTACAAAATCACTGTCTACTATTAATCCAGTTAACTTGCAGTCAGATACTTTAAACAAAAAATAAAGCAAAAAAAAACGCCCGTTATGGACGTCTGTATTCGTTTATCGTGGGTTTACTGATCTGAGGGTTGATGCTTGATAATAGTCTTTGCTAAGTGATTGCCGAACCAGATAGCAGTATCGATATCCCCTTTGCCTGGAGTCTTTTCAGGTGGTCCATCAAGCGACTGCGTCATCAGTCCCAAAAAACTCGATAAACGATTAAGATCAGTGGATTCATGACCTGTCGGCATTAAAGGCAGGCCGATCCAGTTCATACCGTGCTGCATACAGTACAGATTGATCTGCTGTAATACGGCAAGCTTATCTCCACTAAGACCACCTGAATTGGCAAATCCTGCCGCCCACTTGCCTTCCCATATACGGTTGTACCAACGCTTTGAGGTCTCATCCATAAAGGTCTTAAATTCAGCGGTAACGCTGCCCATATAGACGGCGCTACCAAACACCAATAGATCGGCTTGATCTAAATAGTCCCAATCTACCTCATATACATCTACCGCCCGTGCCTGCAACTTGGGCAGCTGCTGGCGCGCGCCCTCGACGATAGCGTGCGCCACGCGTTTGGTATGACCATAATTACTATGGAAGATAACTGCCATAGTGACGCTAGGTACTGCTTTGGCGTCGGTAGTGGTTTGCGATGAGGTAGCAGGTGTATTCATACAAGCTCTAATAATGTCTGATAAAGGGGTTAAAATATTATAAAGGACGGCTGCGTACAATGATTAGCGCCATACGTCCTGTAGCAGGCTGATGCAAATGCGTCTGGCGCCGATAAGAATAGTAGCGAGTATCAGCGTAACTACAGTCTATTGGCAGATCAGTCTTTAACTTTATACCTAAAGCTGTTAATTGATCCGCTGCCAGCTGCGGTAAGTTGAGCTTAATTTTGTCTGCATTTACTGTAGCGTAATTTGACAGATTTTCAAGGTTCTTGTGTAAGTATTGCTCCGCGCTTTGTGAATTGTCAGCTAGGTTAGTATTAGCGGTGGCATCATTACTGACATCGACCTCTGACGCTATACTATATAAATGCTCAAACTCGTTTAAACGAGCGGCATCTAATAATTTGTGATCGAAACATCCTGCCAGCAGCTTATCTTGAACTTGCCGATTCACCTCATAGTGCGCTTGACTAATACAAGCGCCCATCCATGCCATAATTGATAATGATTTATCAAAGCGCTTGGCGGCTTGTTTTATGACCCCGCAAGCTAGCCCCTGCCAGCCTGCATGAATAGCCGCTATCTGCCTACTATCTGGCTGATACATCACAATAGGTACGCAATCTGCGGTCATAATTGCCAGTCCCATATCATCTTGCATACTAACCATAGCATCAGCAGCAATAGGCTGCATACCGATAGTAGTATTGTCAATATCATGCACCTGATTGCCATGTACTTGATTGACCCAATGCAAACGCGCTATGGGCGCAAGGTGATAACCCTTCAATTGCTCATTGATAGCGCTGAGCAGTTGCATACGGTTATGTAATACTGGTTTGGGGTCGTCGCTGACATGCAAGCCTAGATTAAAGTCGCCGTAGCTTGCCTGCCCTAGAGTAGATGTATCATCAAATAATACGTTTGGCTCGTCATTAAAAGCGCGAGTTTGAAAGACTGCAATGTCATTTAAGTGTGCTACAAGCGTAATAGGCTGGCTTTGAGCAGTCATAGCGTCTCCCCTAAATCTCTTGTCCTTAAGGTATTATTTGCTTTGAGTATTGTCTCTTAAACGATCAGCTTAGTCATCACTCAATAGCGCAATCAAAGCCTGCATATCCTCTGGAATCGGTGCCATTACCTCAACATCCTCGCCCGTTGTAGGATGTACAAACCCTAATCGATACGCGTGCAGGGCTTGACGAGGAAAGCTGCTAATCGCTGTACGCTGTGCTTCTGTGAGACCTGCACGCAGTTGACGACGTCCACCGTAGACGCGGTCACCGACAATAGGATAAGTTATGTGACTTAGATGAACACGAATCTGATGCGTGCGCCCTGTCTCAAGTCCGACGTCCAATAGGCAATAATTGTCATTGAGCGCAGTAATATCGAGCAAGTGCGTCACCGCCTCGCGCCCTGCGGTCATCACAGTCATCTTAGTGCGCTGATTGCGATGGCGACCGATAGGCGCATCGATAGTTTGATGACGTTTTAGGCTAGCTTGATCCCCTGCCACCACGCACTGATAGTGGCGATATACTGCCTTGTCCTTGAGCTGGGCCATGAGTGCCATTTGCGCAGGTTTGGTCTTGCCAATAAGTAGCAGGCCTGAGGTGTCCTTATCAATACGGTGCACGAGTCCTGCGCGCGGTAGATGATGATGCTGCGGATAATGATATAGCAGCGCATTAACGAGGGTACCCGTCTGATTGCCCGCACCAGGATGCACGACCATACCGACAGGCTTGTTGATGACCAATACCTCATCGTCCTCAAATATGACTTCGATAGGGATGTTCTCTGGCTGATCGCTACTATGCTGCTGTAGCGTCGTCGATAGATGAATGACGTCCCCTGCTTTGACGCGGTATTTGGGCTTTTGGATACTACCATTACATAGCAAACTGCCATCGCTGACCCAGCCTTGTAATTGAGCACGCGAAAAGTCGGTAAAGGCAAGTGCCGCCAGCTTATCAATACGCAGACCTGCTTGGTTGTCTGCTACCGTATAGCTCATATCGATAATGACAGGAACCGCTTGTCCTATGTCGTTATCCACTTCATCGTCGTCATCATCTATTGCGTCACTGTCTTCGACATCAGCACTTTTTAAATCAGCATCATTTAAATCATCTTCAAGATTGCTGGCTTCAAGATCAATGTCTGCTCCAGCGAATTGTTGCGCGTCTAAAGGTTTATTGTCATCATGTGACTTATTCTCTGGCGTCTGTGTCGCTAAATTCTCTGGCGTCTTTGCCGCTGAGGCTTGAGCAGACGCCGCCTTAGTTGATGCCACTTGGGTTGTCATGTCATTATTACTCATAGCAGATTCGTATCTATCACATTTACTAGCGAAACTATTTTATCAAATAGCCTTTACTAAGTAAGTTTTTATTAAATGGCTCTTATCGAGTGACTTTATGCAGGTTTGCTGTTCTCAAAGCTAGTGTACCATGCTAGCACTTTATGCCCTATAGTGACGCGCAGTTATCTTGTCTGACTATGCGCTACTATCTCACTGAGCATGCCAAATAGGCATACGAACTAAGCGTACGAATCTAACGTCGTCGTAACGGACTGTGTGTTTATCGAAGCTAGTAGCATTTGCTATCGCTCACCAATGTGACGCGTGTTAAACTGCAAATATGAGGGTCAAAAAACAGACGTCCTACATTTTATTGTACAAAGTTATCGATATTTTGCTGTATGCTATGGCACTATAATGCACACACTTAAGCTTGTACGATATAAACTATACCTATAGGCAATCACAGCGCTTATAAGCTGCGCCCTTATTATCACTTTATTATATGCATATAGCATCAAGGCTATTATGCGTTTTGTGTCGGAGAAGAAGTATGCACGTTGCTCGCAATACGATGATCAAACTGTCCTCAATAACGGTGCTGGCACTCAGTGTCAATTTGGTCGGTTGTCAGACCTTTAAGAACTTAACGGGTAATGATGTCGATGCGGTAGCCACCGCTGAAAGATCTGAGCAAGGCTACTACAGCGATGCGATTGAAAAGATAAACAAAGGTCGTTACACCCAAGCGGTAGAAGACTTAAGCAACTTACGTACCTTTTACCCAACTGGGCAATATGCCGAGCAAGCTTTGCTTGATACTATGTACGCGCAGTACGAGGCGGGCGAGTACGAGTCAGCTGCTAGTAGTGCTGATCGTTTCATCAGCCTCTACCCCTCCAACCCGCAAGTGAGCTATGCCTACTATGTACGCGGCGTGGCCAATATGCAAGGGCCATCAGGCGGCATTAATATTTTTAAGACCAATCAAGCTGAACGCGATACCTCCTACTTGCGTATTGCTTTTGCTAATTTTCAAGAATTAATCAACAAATACCCTAGTAGCCCTTATGCGCCAGATGCCGCTCAGCGTATGACGTTTTTGTACAACCAATTTGCCGAGAGCGAACTTGACGCTGCTAATTGGTACATTGAGCGCGAAGCTTATGTTGCCGCCGCCAATCGTGCCAAGTGGGTCTTTCAGTTTTATCCGCAAAGTGAATCTACGCCAAAAGCCTTGGCAGTTCTGGCTTACAGTCACGAGCAACTCGGACTAGATGACTTGGCTCAAGAGTACAAAACCCTGCTACAGATTAACTATCCTGATACGCTAACTAACGATGGCCGCGTCAAACTCGATACCAAACGCGACCGCACTTGGCTGAACAAAATCACCTTTGGTAAACTTGGCCGTGCTGATACCTCTAATACTACTGCTTTAAATGGTCAGTATACTGGCGCGACCAAAACTCAGATGGTACGTGATGCCGCGCAGCTCAGACTCCCAACGAGTGATACCTCTACTGCAAGCAATGCTATTGATTTTTCATCCTCGCGCTCAGGTCTTAATATTGGTCTTGGCTTGCCTGAGGAATCATCTGAACAAATCACCAGTCAAGGTAGCTCTGCATCAGCGGCTAGAGAAGCCAATGTTGATCCACAAAACATCAATCCTACGCGCCGTACGACGCTACCTGATGACAATGTCAGTGATCGCGTTCAGTTAGATGTACCTGATGTTGACGATACTGATGACATGGATGATACCGAGTAACTTTTGAGTAACTGCAGTCCTTAAGTAAGCTTAGTAGCTAAATAGGCTAGTACTTAAATTGACTTAGTACTTAAATTGGCTCACTGCTCAAAGTAAAAGCAATACTCAAATTTTTGTCAGTCAAATCTCATATTATTCTATTCAAGGTCAACTCTAGCGTTGGCCTTGTTTTTGGTTTTGCGCTCCCCTTTTATCGCTTTATGGTAAACTGTTTTTTGTATGAGTATCCCAAACCATATCCTCGAACAACTCAATAGCCAAGCTGACTTGATTAGCATTATTGGTCGTCATACGACGCTCAAACGTGCAGGTAGTGAGTATAAAGGCTGCTGCCCGTTTCATGGTGAAAAATCACCCTCGTTTTATGTCAATCCACAAAAAAACATCTATCACTGCTTTGGCTGTAGTGTCGGCGGTAATGCCATTAGCTTTTTGCGCGATTATGAAAGTCTCAGCTTCATCGAGGCGGTCAATGAGCTCTCCAAGCAGACGGGTATAGAAGTCCCTAAAGACGAGCAAAAAAACGTCAGCTACCAGCGCCGCGCGCCCAAGCCGCAGCCAAGCAAGCCGCATCCCGTTACATCGCAACCTGTTACATCACAAGATGTAGCGACGCCGCTATCAGCGTCATCAAGTAGCCGTAATACGTCCGATAAAACAGCGCCGCCTGAACATCATCGTCAGCCTACTAGCATAGATAACAATGACCATAGTTCTCAAGGTATGCCAGAGGATATTGCTTACGGCGCAGACTATGATGTCGGCAGTTTTGGTAGTAATGACATTGGCAGTACTGACATTGGCGGTACTTATGATAATAATTACGATTATAGTGGCTTTGATGACAGTCACAACCTACCACCTGCTTGGGACTTGCATGCCAGCGCTAGCCTGCCAGGCTCTCAGGACAATCAAGCGGACCAAGACGGCAATTTATACGATCTTTTAGAGCAGATCGCAACCTTTTATCAGCACAGCCTGAGCACACATCCGCATGCTATGCATTACTTTACCGCGCGCGGAGTTTCCGCCTCTATCATTGAGACCTTTGGACTGGGCTATGCGCCCTTTGGCTGGCAGCATCTAGAGCATCAGTTCCCGCAGGACATCGAAGGCCTTAAGGCACTTGGACTAGTGCGTCAGTCTGAGTCTGGGCGTGACTACGATCTGCTACGTGATCGGGTGATCTTCCCGATTCGTGATAATCAAGGACGTACCATAGGCTTTGGCGGGCGGGCGCTCGATGACGAGGTCAAGCCCAAATACATCAACTCCTCAGACTCCCCTGTCTTTCATAAGCAGCATGTGCTCTACGGCTATTATGAATCACGGCAGCAGCGCGCGGATAACTGGCTGGTAGTTGAGGGCTATATGGATGTCATTGCTCTGTATCAAGCGGGTATCTATGGCGCTGTGGCCTCCATGGGTACGGCGATTAATGAGAGTCAAATTGCGCGCCTTTTGACCATGAATCCAACGCTAACCTTGAGCTTTGACGGCGATAGCGCAGGACAAAAAGCCGCTTGGCGTACGCTTGAAGTTGCCCTGCCCGTGCTTGGTGATGACAAAGAGCTGCGCTTTTTGAATCTACCCAATGGCCATGATCCCGACACCTTTATCAAAGCCAATGGCGTGGATGCCATGCGCGAGCAGATAGCTGGCGCTATGCCTTTATCGCAGTATATCTTTGCTTATTTAAGTGAGCGCTATGACTTGAGCCTTGCCGAAGGTAAAGCCAAGCTGATGTCACAAGTGCGCACCTTGACGACCTCTTTACCCAAAGGCAGCAGTTTTCGTTATTTGCTCAATAACGATATTTACCAAAAGCTTGGCGGCAAGCGTAGTCAAAACACTGAGGCCAAAGATGCACTACTAGATTTTGATGGCGACATGACCATCAGTCAGCAGCTGCAACTGTGTTTTTTGTTTCAACCGCGCACGCTTATCGATGATCCGATTACATCCATTTGGCAGCAAGCAGGCATTGATCGTATCAACATACCGGCGCACATTATGCAGCGAGCCGCGCCTGACATCGTGTGTCCGCTCGCTTGGCAAGATCTGCAAGATGGCGCGCTATTTGATGTGGTTAGTACCATTCAGCGCTGCCTGCCATATTTGCCTAATGATGCAAACGCTGCCGCGCATTTTGTCTTATCGAACCTAAGTCCAAGCCATCAGCCTATGCTGAGTCGCAATTGGGGCGGATTCTATAAAGCCTTGACTGACAGACACGTGCTTAGCCTTGATGACTTGGTTGAAGAGTTGGTCAGTCAATTGCTTGAGCGTACTATGAAAAAGAAGATGCAAGAGCTGGTAAAAAACCCTGATCATATCAAGCAAGCGATCGTCAATATGCAAACCCAGCAGCTGAGCAACTGGCTACGGGGTAAGCGCGCTGAGCAATCGACGCAAATGGCGAGCAGTCAAATTTAGTATCATTGAGCCTGCGCAAATAGAGTATTTATAGTCTTATCGCCTCAAGCCCTTTAAAATACTCACTATAATCCCCATTGATTACACATACAAATCATTAAAACCTTACTAAGAATAATGATTATTTAAAAGTAACAAGTGAGCGCTGCAAAGCAGTTTCTTTAATGACAATAATTGCTAAAAACCTTTAGCGCGCTTTAACGTCATTCATAGAGTCTGTGCTAAACTACGCCGTTACTATTGTTATCCGTTTTGAGTGTTGAGCATTTTTAGGTGCTGTATTTTTGATGGTAAGAACCAATTGATATCCATTCATTTTTATTACTACTGATAAGTCTGACGCGGTTTTGACCCCTCTGTGATTAGGGTCAACCCTACTTTAAACGTCTCGTTGTCATCTCATAAAAATGTCTGTACAAAAAAAGCGAGTATTTATGAACGATAAGTCAGTTTCTAAGTCCACCTCTCAGCTGGCCACCTTGATTCAGATGGGTAAAGAGCAAGGCTACCTTACCTATGCTGAGGTGAACGATCAGCTTCCCGATTCTATTACCGAAAGTGATCAGATCGAAGATATCGTTCAGATGCTAACCGACGTCGGTATCAAAATCTTTGAGTCCGCGCCTGATGCTGATGACATCTTGATGAATGATGACTCAAGCGATGACGAAGCGGCGGCGGATGAAGCGGCGGCGGTACTTGCAGCGGTAGAGACTGAGCCTGGTCGCACAACAGACCCTGTGCGTATGTATATGCGCGAGATGGGTACAGTAGATCTGCTTACTCGTGAAGGCGAGATTGCCATTGCCAAACGCATTGAAGAAGGAACTCGTGACGTCCAACACGCAATGGCTTATTGGCCCGGTACCGTGCAGTTCGTCCTTGATGAATATCAGCGCGTACTCGATGGCGACAAAAAGCTCTCTGATGTGATCACAGGGTTTTTGGATCCTGAAACCGAAGAAGATAAGCAGGCGGCTAAAGAAGAAAAAGAGCGCGCCAAAGAAGAGCGTGAGCGTATCAAAGAAGAAAAAGAAAACGCCCCTATCATCAAGCCAAAAGTCAATGCAAAAGACGATGATGACGAAGACGACGAGGATGATGTTGACGGCGGCGATGACGAGGTCGAAGAAGAAGAAACCAGTGGTATCGACCCTGAAGAGGTGCGTTTACGTGTTGAGGAAATCAGAGAGTTATTCGTTACTGCCAAGCAGGCCCTATTAGACTATGGACGCGGTAGCGCACAAGCCGTCGAAGCTTATGAGCAACTTGCTAGCCGCTTTATGATGCTCAAACTTAACAACCGCATGTCAGATCAGGTCATGGCGATTATGCATGATGTCTATGATGATGTGCGCAAACAAGAGCGTCAAATCATGCGTCTGGTCATCCGCCGTGGTCGCATGCCGCGCGAAGAGTTTCGCAAAACCTTTCCCAGTAATGAGACCAATGTTGATTGGCTCATTGAGCGCCTAAAAGGCAAGCCTGCATTTGGCGAGACGCTAGAGAAAGTCGTTGATGATGTGATTTTATTGCAGCGCAAAATCCGTGATTACGAGCAGCAGCTCGATATGCAAATTGTCGATATGAAGGATGTAGCACGGCGCATGGCGGTCGGTGAAGCCAAGGCTCGCCGCGCCAAGAAGGAAATGGTCGAAGCTAACTTGCGTCTGGTCATCTCAATCGCCAAAAAATACACCAACCGTGGTCTACAGTTCTTGGATTTAATCCAAGAAGGTAACATTGGCTTGATGAAAGCGGTCGATAAGTTTGAATATCGCCGTGGTTATAAGTTCTCAACTTATGCGACGTGGTGGATTCGTCAGGCGATCACCCGCTCTATCGCCGATCAGGCGCGTACGATTCGTATTCCAGTACACATGATTGAGACTATTAATAAGATCAACCGTGTCTCGCGTCAGTTATTGCAAGAGATGGGCCGTGAGCCGACGCCTGAGGAATTAGGCGAGCGTCTAGAGATGGACGAAGTCAAGGTACGTAAAGTACTCAAAATTGCCAAAGAGCCGATCTCTATGGAGACGCCTATCGGTGACGATGAAGACTCGCACTTAGGCGATTTTATCGAAGACTCTACGATCTCAAGCCCTGTCGATGATGCTACCTCAGCGGGCCTACGTGAGGCGACGCGTGACGTTTTAGGCAACTTGACAGAGCGTGAAGCACGCGTACTCAAAATGCGCTTTGGTATCGATATGCCAACCGATCATACGCTAGAAGAAGTCGGCAAGCAGTTCGATGTGACGCGTGAGCGTATCCGTCAGATAGAGGCCAAAGCCTTGCGTAAGCTGCGTCATCCGTCACGCTCTGAGCATCTACGTTCGTTCTTAGAGAATGACTAAACTCTAAGCACCGCTATATAGAGTACAAATCAAACCAAAAAGCTGAGCGAGTCTCAGCTTTTTTGTGCCTGCTATATAGCTGAGTATTCACTCTTGAAAAACCACTGACCAATCACTATATAGAGTGCATAAAGCGATCTGGCCAAGCTTACTGATTTAACTTAGTTGGGCGCTGTCAAACAACAATAAGGACTCTATTATGAGTAATGATCCAAACAACACTGTTGATCAAAACAACACCAATCAAAGCAACGCTAACCAAGCCACAACGCAGACCGATAGCAAAAGAGATGTTAAAGTGACTGAACTTGTCGCTAATGACGGTATCTTAAAAGGCAAAAAAACGGATATCCAAAATATCGAGCTATGGCAGTTTCCAATGGATTACCCGCTGAGCATTATTGGTCACGAAGGCGAGCATGATAGTTTGCTCAATGAAGTTAAACTCATTCTTGGTAGCCAGTTCCCAGATTTTGATTTGGCCTCTATTGAAGTCAAGCCGTCTAAAACAGGTCGCTTTCATTCAGCACGCGTCAATCTGTACTTGACCGAAGCGGCGCAAGTCAACGCGCTATATGCAGCACTTGATGAGGCCAAAACAGTACGCTTAGTCGTGTAAGCTATCTTAATATCAAATAGTCGTCACTCTTTTTAGGGTGGCAATTTTTTATGCTCTAAGCGCGCAAAATTTGAGTGCGTTTATATGCATTTAGTAAATAAGCGCATATTTTCATTTTTACAAAAAATTTTATAAAATCCTTTAAATTCTTCTACCCCTTGCCACATCGCCCTTTGCGTCAAAATCACACCCCTTCGCTCTTGTGACAACATAAATAAAATCTAAAATCAATATAGTATTTTCAAAATATTCGGGCTATATTGTGCCTACTTAACAACAAACACGCTATATGTAGTGCTCAGTGAATTTTCTCGTCACTAGGGCTGCGGCATCGTTTGGCCTAAAAAAAGTGGGCGGTATAGACGTAATATTCTAAACCATTAGGGGTTACCGCTCTACCTAGCGCTATAAAAGCAATCGCTAAGATTTTGACAAATAACAACATTGGATGAGGGACAACATGACACATATCGATAAGATTCAAGTAACCAAACGCGACGGACGCCTCGAGCCTATAGATTTGGATAAAATCCACAAGGTCATCGAGTGGGCAGCGGATGGACTCGATAATGTGTCAGTGTCGCAAGTGGAGCTCAAATCACACATTCAGTTCTATGAAGGCATCAAAACCCGCGATATCCACGAAACTATCATCAAGTCAGCCGCTGATCTCATCTCAGAGGATACGCCCGACTATCAGTACCTAGCCGCTCGCCTTGCAATCTTCCATCTGCGCAAGATCGCCTACAACCAGTTTGAGCCGCCGCATCTGTTTGACCATGTCACGACCCTCACCAATGCAGGTAAGTACGATGAGCATATCCTAGCTGATTATAGCCGTAGCGAGTTTGATGAGTTAGAGGCCTACCTAGATCACTGGCGCGATATGAATCTGGCTTACGCCGCCGTTGAGCAAATGGCAGGTAAGTACCTCGTGCAAGACCGCGTGTCAAAGACCGTCTATGAGAGCCCGCAGTTCCTCTATATGCTCGTCGGTATGTGTCTGTTTGCCAGCTACGATAAGTCCAATCGTTTAGACTTCGTCAAGCGCTTCTATGATGCGACTTCACAATTCAAAATTTCTTTGCCAACGCCGATCATGTCGGGCGTACGCACGCCATCACGCCAGTTCAGCTCGTGCGTGCTCATCGAGTGCGGTGACAGCCTTGATTCCATTAACGCCACTACCAGCGCTATCGTGCGCTATGTATCGCAGCGCGCCGGCATCGGTATCAACGCTGGCCGTATTCGCGCCCTTGGTAGCCCTATCCGCGGCGGTGAAGCTCAGCATACCGGCTGTATTCCGTTCTACAAGCTATTTCAAACGGCGGTAAAATGCTGCTCACAGGGCGGCGTACGTGGTGGTGCAGCGACGCTGTTCTACCCGCTATGGCACTTAGAAGTGGAATCACTTCTTGTCCTCAAAAACAATCGCGGCGTCGAAGACAACCGTGTCCGTCATATGGATTACGGCGTACAGATAAACAAAACCCTGTATACACGTCTGATCAAAGGGCAAGACATCACTCTATTCTCCCCTGATGATACCCCAGGTCTGTACGATGCCTTCTTTGAAGATCAAGACAAGTTCGAAGCGCTCTACACCAAATACGAAGGTGACGCGTCTATCCGTCAGCGCCAAATACCAGCGGCAGACCTATTTAGCCTGATGATGCAAGAGCGCGCCAGCACGGGTCGTATCTACATCCAAAACGTCGATCATTGCAATACCCATAGCCCGTTTGATGCGACAGTTGCTCCGATTCGCCAGTCTAATCTATGTATGGAAATCGCCCTACCGACCAAGCCGCTTGATAACATCAATGATGAAGAGGGCGAGATCGCCCTGTGTACGCTATCGGCAGTCAATCTAGGCAAAGTCGATAACGTCAGCGATATCGAAGAACCTGCTGAACTTATCGTCCGCGCGCTCGACGCCCTACTTGACTATCAAGACTATCCCGTCAAAGCCGCTCATAATGGCAGCATGCGTCGCCGTACCCTCGGTGTGGGCGTCATTAACTATGCCTATTACCTTGCGAAGAATGGCGTACGCTATTCAGACGACTCAGCATTGGGTCTCACCCATCAAACCTTTGAAGCCTTGCAGTACTATCTACTTAAAGCCTCAAATAAACTGGCAAAAGAGCAAGGCGCGTGCCCTGCCTTTAACGAGACCACCTACTCGCAAGGTATCTTGCCGATTGACACCTACAAAAAGGACTTGGATAAGATTTGCCAAGAGCCCTTGCATCTGGACTGGGAGACCTTGCGCGGCGAGATTACCGAATATGGTCTACGCAACTCGACCCTCACTGCACTGATGCCCTCTGAAACCTCAAGCCAGATTGCCAACGCCACCAACGGTATCGAGCCACCACGCGGTCTAGTGTCTATCAAAGCGTCCAAAGATGGCATCCTCAAGCAAGTCGTGCCAGAGATTGAAAAATTACGCGGTCAATACGAGCTACTGTGGCAAATGCCAAATAACGATGGCTATATCAAGCTCGTCGCTATCATGCAAAAGTTCGTCGATCAAAGTATCTCAGCCAATACGAATTATGATCCAGTTCGTTATGAAGGTGGTCGTGTACCGATGAAGATCTTGCTCAAAGACTTACTCAACGCGTATAAGCTTGGCGTAAAGACACTGTATTATCACAACACCCGTGATGGCGCGAACGACGCGCAAGCGGATATGGAAGATGATTGTGCTGGTGGGGCTTGTAAGATATAAAAATTCGGCTATTAGGCTCTCTGATCTAATTTAGAGAGCTTCATAGATAACCTGGTCTAGTGAAAGGAGGTGAAACAAAAATTTAGATGGCATAAAACCACTAAAACTAATCAATAAAGAGGTAATTTAAGTATGGCTAAGAATACAGGCCGTAGTACTCGCAGAGGTTCGGTAACCGCTCGAACTCAAATGAAGCATCCTAGTAACCCTAAGCATTCGCTTAAGAGAGACGCTACTACAGGTCGATTTATGAGTGGTATGAAAGGTAGTTACAAAGGAGTGGCACAGGAGGTAGATAGTAGAAGATAAAAATGGCATAGATAAATAATTACCTATGCCATTGGAGATATTAAATATTGGCGTATTTAATATCAGGAAGTTGAGACTATCGACGTCCACAAGTGGTAAGCAAATAGAATAACCTCGTAGAGCGATGTATTCTAGTTTAAACCTTACCACTTGTCCATGAATATAGATGAAGCAATAGTCATCCTTTGAAAACAAACTTAGACAAGAGGTACTACAGTATGAATTTTACACATTATAATTTGGGTCATAAATTTAAAAGTGAAATTATAGAAATTACACTTACTAATGCTGCAAACGTTCGTTTAATGAACTCTTCTAATCTCTCCAACTACGAAAATGGAAGAAGACATCAATACTACGGCGGTTATATTACAAAATCGCCTTATAAACTTGTAATTCCATCGTCAGGTATATGGCATGTGACAATAGATGTTGAAGGATTACAGAAGGGCACTAAATCAACTTTAACTACAATTTCAAGCTAATTTTATAAGTTGAGTGGAGCTTGTAACACTCAACTAATTATAAAGCTATTAGCCTTTGTATCGCACTAAGTATAACCATAAGATTTCTAAATTATAATGGAGGTTTATTAATGTCATCGACAGATACTTACCGACGAAATGTCCAACGAAAAAGAGAGGAGTTACAGCGTTTAACTCAATCTAGGAACAAAGAACAGTTAAAAACTAACGACCTAAAGAAAAAAATGAACTCTGCATCTCTAGCCTTGTCAAAAGCTAAAAGTGTAAGCACTATTAAATCTAAGAGTCGTGATATACAGAGACTTCAAAGCCAGATTATTGCTATAGATAAAAAAGTTACAGATTACGATAAGAAAATAAGCATTAAGAGTAAGCAAATTTTTGATGAGGAAAAAAAGCTAGCTAAAGAGCAAGATAATGAGAATGAGAGAATACGAAAAGTGCAATTGTCAAAGCTGAATAAAATAAATACAACACTCTATAAACATGAAGGAGTACATGAAAGCATGACTGCTAGTATAAAAGAACTCCAAAATTTGCCAGAAAAAATAAACGTTCTATTTCTAGCATCAAACCCTATGGATAGCCAACAATTGAGGCTTGATGAAGAAGCTCGTTCCATTCAAGAAACAATTAGAAAAACGGAAAATCGTGATTCCGTATTATTTGAAAGCCATTGGGCATTGAGAACGACTGATTTACTTCAAGCTCTTAACGAAGTAAGTCCTACAATAGTTCATTTTAGTGGACATGGTACAGACACAGATGAAATAGTTTTTCAAGATAATTCAGGGAATTCGAAGTTCGTAAGTAAAGAAGCTATCGCACAGGTAATGATGTCTTCTTCAGACAAAATCCGTTTAGTATTCTTTAATACATGTTATTCGTATAACCAAGCAAAGCTAGTTACAAATCATGTAGAAGTAGCTATTGGTATGAATACAAGCATTGGTGACGAAGCAGCAATAATATTTTCTTCCCAATTCTATAGCTCCATTGGTTTCGGACTTTCAGTTCAAAATGCATTTAATCAAGCTAAAGCATCAATTATGCTAGAAGGGTTAAATGAAGAGAACACTCCTGAACTATTTGTTCAAGAAGGTTTAAACCCTAACGAAATAATTTTAGTTAAACCGTAAACTTATAATGTTTTCTATTTCGCATTATTAACAGGTGTTGTAGGCTGGGTTTTTAACCCAGCATTGTAATTTTACAAAAGCAAGATGCTGGGCTAAAGCACCAGCCTACGCCAAAATATTTTCGACTTTAGAGCGAATGCTTGCTCGTGATGTAGGGTGCGTTCCGCGCACCATGATAAGAAGATAAGCTTTGAAGATGTGCGTAGGGTGGGTTAGCTCAAGCGTAACCCACCAATAGTTCCAAAATTGAATTTAATGGTGCTTAAAAAGCACCCTACAAAAGAAACTACAAACCAAGCGCAAAAGGCAAAGTTATTAAGAAAGACCAGCTTTGCCCTAAAGATGTCGTTTAGTCCCTGAGCGAGGAAACAACGAAGCACTGCTTCGTCCGAGTGCAAGAGAATTTACATTTTCGTAAATTCTAAAACGGTATCCTGCCAACGCTGATGGCTAGGCAGATACAAGCGGAAGGCGGGATGGGCTACTTAAAATGCTTAAATTTAAAACAGTAACAATTAAGACCTAATTTTCGTGCTAAAATTAGCCCTATATTTAGAGCTTAGTATTAGTGGAGAATGAATTATGCAACCAATATTTGCGACACAGACAGCCAGTATCTCAGAGCTCAAGACCAACCCTTCGGCACTGATCAAACAGTCGGATGGCGAATCCATTGCTATTTTAAATCATAACAAACCTGTGGCTTACTTAGTTTCAACAGACGTCTTTGAGCGTATGATGGAAGCAATGGATGATATGGCATTAAGCCAAATCGTTGACACACGAATGAAGGATGGGCAGATACCTATAAAGGTCACGTTGGATGACTTATAATCTTGAGTTTCATCCTTTGGCATTAAAAGAGTGGAAAAAGATAGCGCCAAACATTCAGCAGCAATTTAAGAAAAAATTACAGCAGCGCTTATCTAACCCTCATGTGCCAGCGTCAAAGCTCTCGGGACATACAGACACTTATAAGATCAAACTACGCACCATAGGCTACCGGCTGGTGTATACCGTAAAAGATGATGTAGTGGTGGTTTATGTGCTAGCCGTAGGCAAAAGAGAAAATAACAAAGTGTATGATAGCCTGACAACGCGTAAGCGTTAATGAAACGTACTATTAAATCGTAGCATTTTAAGCTCAAGCTTTATGACTATAATAAAGATGGCACAAAAACGACGGAGGTCACAGACGTGAGCTATACCGCAATCATCAAAGATGGTGGGCTTTTTATCCCAAATGTGTTTGCAGACCTAGACGAGGGTGGCTCTCTTATCGTACAAGTAGAGCTGGATTTGGACGAGGTACGCGCGCAACTTGAGACCAATGACGCACTTAAAGCGGTAAAAACCGTGAAGAAGTCATCTAAAAGACCTGCAAAAAGAGCAGCATCAAAACAGGTGCAAAACCCTGATACGCGTGACACTGGTAAGGGTCATATCGGTGAGCTGGCAGGACTCGATGATCGAGAGTTGAGCGAGATTATAAAAGCCTATATGAATGATGAACCAGTATCCTCGCAGATATCTTTAGAGAATTTATAACTCTTAACTATTAACTACCGCATAACCACTAAAGGCAGTCCCATGACGTATTCAATCTTTAATCAAACCCCAAATGACGCGATGAAAGAGCCGATGTTTTTTGGTCAGCCCGTTAACATCGCCCGCTATGACCAACAAAAGCATCCGATTTTTGAGCAATTGATTGAAAAGCAGCTGTCGTTTTTTTGGCGTCCTGAGGAGGTTGATGTCTCACGTGACCGTATTGATTATGGCAATTTGTCCTCGCATGAGCAGCATATTTTTATTAGTAATCTGAAATACCAGACCCTACTCGATTCGATCCAAGGTCGTAGCCCTAATATTGTACTGCTGCCACTGGTATCTATCCCTGAGCTTGAGACGTGGATTGAGACCTGGTCATTTAGCGAGACCATTCACTCGCGCAGCTATACTCATATCATTCGTAATATCGTCAATGACCCAGGTATCGTGTTCGATGACATTATGCAGAACGAGCATATCTTGGAGCGCGCCTCCGACATCGCTGAGTACTACGATGAGCTGTATCGTAACTCGCAGCTGTATAGTCTGTACGGTTCGGGCACGCATAATATCAATGGCAAAGAGATTACGATTGATTTGCGCTCTTTAAAGAAGCAATTATACTTGTGCATTATGGCAGTCAATGTCCTTGAGGCCATTCGCTTTTATGTGTCATTCGCCTGCTCGTTTGCCTTTGCTGAGCGCAAACTGATGGAAGGTAATGCTAAGATTATCAAACTCATTGCGCGTGATGAGGCGCTGCATTTAACGGGTACGCAGCATATGCTCAACCTTATGCGTCATGGTAAAGACGACCCTGAGATGGTGGAGATCGCCAAAGAGTGCCATGAGCAAGGTATCGAGATCTTCCGTAAAGCGGCGGAACAAGAAAAAGAATGGGCGGGTTATCTATTCAAAGACGGCTCGATGATCGGTCTCAATAAAGACATTTTGTGCCAGTATATTGAGTACATTACCAATCTGCGTATGGAAGCGGTTGGTTTGCCGTCTGCGTTCCCAAACTCAAAGTCTAACCCAATTCCGTGGATCAATACGTGGCTATCGTCAGACAACGTGCAAGTCGCGCCGCAAGAGACGGAGATTAGCTCGTATCTGGTCGGTCAGATAGATTCAGACTTATCAGAGAGTGATTTTGATGACTTTGAGTTGTAAGCTTTAAGTACGATATCGTTAAACACTAACAGATATAGACAAGCAGCACATATAGGCTCAATTATGACATGGGTAAAGACCAGCAAAAAACAGTTCTACTTGCATGACGGTGAGAGCTTGCTTGATGGCCTGCTGCGTACCGGTCATGAGGTAAATTTTCAATGCCGTGAGGGTTATTGTGGCAGCTGCCGCGTGCGCCGTATTGAGAGCTCCCATCCTGTGGACTACCCTTTTGTGCCGCTAGCTATGATAGAAGAAGATGAGATACTACCCTGCTGCTGCACGGTACAGGGCGTCATCCATATCAGTCATGAGTTTATTGAAAGATAACAGGCCAAATGTCATCGTTAAGAAATCGTTAAAAAAACGCGCCGCCCCAACAAGGACAGCGCGTTTTTTGTGATCTACGGTTACTCTTTACTGAGTGGCAGCGTCTTGCTCAAAGAGTTTCATCAGCTCCTCACGCATACGGTCGCGCTCGGCCTCTGTCATCATGGGCGTGTCGCCATCGTCTTGCAAGTGCGGATTGCTGCGACCGCCTAGACCCTCTTGCTGCATCACGACAGGACGCTGTACGGCCTCTTGCGTTGGACGCTCCTCTAATACAACTTCAACTTCAGCGTTTTGGCCACGGCGTAGAATCTGTGTATTGAGCGCAGTATTTGGCGGTTTGCGTGCCACGTACTGAATAAGCGTATTAGCATCAGTCATCTCAACGCCATCGATAGTGAGGATGATATCACCCACTTGCAAGCCGCTCTTGGCAGCAGGGCCCTGTGGTACGACGTTCAATACCTCAACACCCGTTGTAGTCTCAAGCTGAGTGGGATCACGCAGCTGCGACTGAATCTCAATCCCGAGCCAGCCGCGGCTCACGCGACCGTCTTTGATCAGTGCATTCATCACCTGCTCAACGAGCGCCGTTGGGATGGCAAAGCCAATACCCATCGAACCGCCAGAGCGGGAGAATATCACGGTATTGATACCGACCAGCTCACCGCGAGCATCGACGAGTGCGCCGCCTGAATTACCCGGGTTAATCGCCGCGTCCGTCTGAATAAAATCCTCAAACTTATTGACACCAAGGCCAGTACGACCTGTGGCTGAGATAATACCTTGAGTAACGGTCTGCCCGACACCGAATGGGTTACCAATCGCTAAAGCTAGGTCGCCCACACGAATAGGCTCTTCGCGAAACCCTAATGGCGTCAATCCCGTCATATCGACGCGAATCACAGCAAGATCACTATCAGGATCGGTACCGATGACTTTGGCGCGGCTTTTACGGCCGTCACTAAAGGCAACCGTAATCTCATCGGCCTTTTCAACCACATGGGCGTTGGTTACGATATAACCATCTTCTGATACAATGACCCCAGAGCCTAGGTTAGTAGCCCCTTGAGACTGCTGATCGCCATGATTTTCAAAAAAGCGGCGCAGCACAGGATCATCTATATACGGATGCTCTGCCATCGTCTGCGTGGTATAGATATTGACCACCGACTGCGACGCACGCGCAACCGCATCATGATACGATGACACAGGGACAGGGGTATTTAGGTTGGGACTAGGCTGCTCAATGACGGGCGGTTTGGGCGGCTCCCAAGCTTGTGAGGGCGCCTGCTGCATACTGGTAAACAACCAGACAAACCCAGCGCTTACGATTAACAATAACACCCACGGCACCCACTTCCACAGCGATGACTTTTTATTGGTGTTTGGAGATAACGACATACAAAACCTCTATAATTTGTATTATGCAAAGCTAATAATTAGTAATAATATACGCTGAGCCTACGGATATGCATAAATTATAAAGGCCCTATTCATACAAAGGTAACTCATCGTGTTCTTATTGCGTTATTGTGCTTATCTACCCATTTGCAACACTACAACTAAACAAATACTGTATAAGTTTTATTTACGATTATTACAGCGCTACGGTTAGGAGAAGTAATGACAACTAAAACGACAACGCATACCAAAGAAGTATCAACATCAAACGTACCTATAAACGTAACTATCAGCGCGCAAGCGCTAACGCAGTTCTGTAATGATTACCTGCAAGCGAATGCGTTCAAAGACTACTCGCCAAATGGGTTGCAAGTAGACGGAGGTCGTCCTATCACGCACATCGTTACTGGCGTGACTGCGTGTGAAGCACTGATCGATGCGGCGATTGAATCTGGTGCTGAGGCCATTATGGTACATCATGGTTACTTTTGGAGAGGCGAAGACGATACGATCACAGGCATGAAAGGTCGACGTATCCGCAAACTGATGCAACATGGCATCTCACTTATTGCCTACCATTTACCGCTTGATGCTCATCCCATTATTGGCAATAACGCTATGTTAGCAAAGGCATTAGGTTTGAGTATAACAGGGGCACTCTACCCTCATGAGACGCATCCTGTTGGCAATGTTGCCACCTGTACGCCGCAAAGTGCCGACGATCTAAAAGCCACTATCCAAAAAGCGCTACAACGTACGCCTTTACATATCCCTAGTTGTGCAGACAATAAGCCTAGACTTATCGAACGCGTTGGTATTTGTACAGGCGGCGCGCAGGATATGATAGAGCAAGCCGCTATTATGAATTGTGATGCTTATATCTCAGGGGAGATATCAGAGCGTACCACTCATAGCGCGCGTGAGCTTGGTGTCGATTATTTCGCTTGTGGTCATCATGCCACAGAGCGCGGCGGCATTGATGCTTTAGGGGAGCTGGTATCTAAGCATTTTGGCTTGCCTGTCACCTTTATCGATATAGACAACCCTGCTTAATTTAAAGATTTTGTCAGTGACCTATGCCAAATTTTGCAAAAAAACCCCTATTGGCCTAAATATGACCGCTTATACCCTCACTGTTAAGTTTTATCGCCGTTTACTTAACCCCACTTGAATAATAGCGATAAAACCCTCATAGTAATAAGATGTAAAAGACTGCTTTGTCATGAGGCATTCCATTTATTATAGCTTCCGGTTATGGTGCTATTAGCGTATATACTGTTCAAAATACAGTCTTTATACCTATAGTATCGCGGCAATAACAAAGCGCAATATTCGTTATAAATTAAGAATATTTATCTTTGTGTTATTGATACCGCTAGATAACAGCCTATCAAGGTATGCTTAGTATACTTTGACATCGTACAACCTGCATTAGATACTCTTTTATTGTATTGATGCACTTGCTGTTGTTTTATAACTTTTTCATGACCTTATCTGTACTATAGTGCCATTTAATCTGTTTTGATGAAGGAATCATCTGCATACTATCCTTCGTAATGCTGTGCGCGTCAGTTTCTTAATTGAACGTCTTAACTCAGCTTGCACAAATAGATTACTTGCTTACGTCAGCTAATTAATGATTGGCATACGATGAGCGCTAATAGAACAAGACTATGCTCCAGTCTATTAATAATAGACTAAAGCACGGTTGAAAACGTACTGCTTTTGGATCTGTTAGGTACGTTTAAGATAAGTAGGATGGCTAAAATCAGGAGACATCCATGCAACGTATTACTTATCGTGTCAAAGTGTCAACGCAAGGGGTTAAACGCCGTATATCGCATTTATTAAAGCCCTCTAAGCGCGCGCTTACCACTAGAAGTAACCTCGTTCCATCAAGCCCCACCCTCTCAAAAGTCCGTTTTGCAAAATCTAAAAAGTTCGTTCAAGTCTCAGGTATCGCTATGCTATCTTTGCCAGCTGAGAGTTTGACAACTATGAATAATGACGTCGCAGCATATGACAATGTCATGCTTGAGCAGACGCTGACCATCGCAGCCGTACCTGGTGATAGTACTTATTTTGCTACCGATGGTTTTCAGCATGGTTTTGGCTATGACTTAGTGCGTGATTACGCAGATAAGCTTGGCGTTAGCGTCAACCTAAAGGCTTATGCCAATGAGCAAGCGGCGCTAAAGGCGGTTCAAGCAGGCGCAGCGGATATGGCATTAACGACAGCCAGTACGCAACTGAAAAGTCAGCTTGGTGTGTCCTCAGTCAATCTAAGCTGCGGTTATGATAGTAATTTAACTGATAATGGTCTGCATCCAAAGGTGAGCTGGAGCTTTAATGGCTCAGATGATCCGCTATCACAAAAAGCCAGTACTTTTTTGTGTGATAGCATTAAGCTCGATGACACGCAGAAGCTGGCCGCATTTTATAATCAAAACTTATTAAAAGATGCCTATAGTCAGGATCATTTTCAAAAAACCTTGACTGAGACTTTGCCCGATTATCAGTCGTCGTTTCAGCAGCAGGCACAAAACTACAATCACGATTGGGAGCTGCTTGTCGCTATGGGCTACCAAGAGTCGCACTTAGATGCCAGCGCAGTGTCGCCAACGGGTGTACGCGGTATTATGATGCTTACCAATAGCACGGCTAAAGCGATGGGCGTCTCAGATCGCGTTGATCCATATCAAAGTATCGGTGGCGGCGCGCGCTACCTTGAGCAGGTCAAAGCAGATTTTGCTGATGTGCCAAAGACTGATCGCATCTGGTTTGCCTTAGCAGGTTATAATATGGGACCAAACGCGGTAAAACGTATTCAACGTGAGCTGCGCGCGCAAGGGATAGATGATAAGAGCTGGGCGAACGTCTATGATTATCTCTCAGAAAATAGAGCCTCAAACAGCCGTTATGGTCAAGCGATGCACTATGTTAGTAATATCAGAAACTACCTGCAAACCCTAAAGACGCAAACTGTATAGTCTTGATTAGCCTGTACTTTGAGTAGATTAGATTGATATCGCTTAAGTTCAACAGACCTAAAAAAGCGGCTCCTATATGAACTGACCCCCATAAGTTGGACACAACTTTTGGGGGTTATTTTATGCGTTACGATCTAGACTTTAAGATCAAAGTCATAGCATACTACGGAGAAGGACATAC
>NZ_JBQQEZ010000020.1:0-34305 GCF_052258425.1 Psychrobacter sp. T6-4 | reverse complement strand
GTATTTGAGTATTTGAGTATTTGAGTATTTGAGTATTTGAGTATTTGAGTATTTGAGTATTTGAGTATTTGAGTATTTGAGTATTATTAAGACTTTACTCAATAGTTAGATGAATAGCAACATTTTTAAAAAATAACTATATCTTTGATATCGACTGAATTTCTATGTGAATAATATTCATAAAACTGCATAAATTTGTCAAAGACTGAGATGCCCCAGTAAACTGACTGCTAACATATAAAGTGTAGCTATCAAGTATCAATATGAGCTACTAAAAGCAATACTTTAGCCGCTCATATTCGTTATAATCCGCTCACCAATCAAAAACCACTAATATGAATGAGGGAACCACTATGGTGAAGTGTCACTTATCGACCATCATGGGTGAAAGACGCCTTAAAATTGCCGATATCTCAAGAGATACTGGCATCAATCGTGGCACCATTACTCGCATGTATCATGAAGAAGCCACCCGCGTTGATCTAGATGTCATCGAGTCTTTATGTACTTATCTTAGAATCAATGTTGGTGATTTATACGAAATCATAAATGAGGACAGCAGTGAGTCACCAGCATAAATAACGTTGTCATGAGCTGTGATTGTCTTTAAACGAATAAAAAGACCTACAGAAGGTTATTTTCTCTTGCAATAGATTAAAATATAGGTATAATTTGACCTGTAGTAAGTCATTTTATTTATTATATGTATATAATGGTCTATAGGAGAATACCAATGAATAACAATCTATCTCGGCTCAATAGCTGCACATGGTTTAGTGAACAGACTAAAACGTTAGCCTCTCAGCTGTTATTAAGCTTACAAATACAGCAAGGCGTACAGCTGGCAACCCTACTTGGTGTTGACCCCATTCTTTATAATGATGAAGCGGTTTATGTCTGGGTGCAACGACAGCTAGATGACGGTCTTATCGTTGACGATTATGCGTTAAGCACCCTTGAAACTGCTTTTATAGAGTTGGTCACAGCTCACACTAACCAAGCAGCGTAATGGCTTTAGCTTATATTTACAAACCTCTTGTTTAACAAGAAACAATAACCCTTAAAGCCAGATAAAGTGTCATTATCTGGCTTTTTGATATAGACAAAGATAACGACAATCAAACAAGCCTGTTTTCAGTCTTATATGTCTCAGAAGACGCACTTTTGGGCAATATGGCTTACTATTACCATATGCCTTTACTCAGTCGGCTCTGCACGCGGCACCCCAGCTATTTTATAATAAACAAAGCCTCTCTCATCTCTCAAAACACTCTTACTGTCTGCTCTAACGCACCAGCTGATTGCATCAGGCTGCGCTTCATTAACATCACAAGCCAAAATAATCTGCTGACTTTGAGCGTTATCAAATGCCTGCTTCCACCCCGTTTCAAGCTCATCGATGCCGCGCTGTAGCTCTGCTTGCTGGTATCTCATCTCTGCAATCTCATCAAAGCTTGGCACATACCAAAATACCAGGGCCACCAAACTTATTATCACAGCCATCGTACCCGCTGCGACAACGGCTGCAATCCTTTTAATACTCATAGTCTCAATGGACTTATAAATTTTGTCCAAGTCTTTACTAGCTCTAGCCTCGACCTGCTCAATCCGCGTTTTGGTGGTGGTCTCAAAGGTCTCAATATCTTCAATAATCTGCTTATGACCAGCTTGGTACTGATTGGTGAATAGGGCTAGATTGTCCGCGCTTGCGCTAAGTTTATCAGCAACTCCTTGCATGGTACTGATTTGTACCTCTATGCTATCGTTTTTAGCAGTGACGACCGACTCTACAGCCGTATCAATCTGCTGTTTCATATCGGTGATGATGCCCGCTATTTTGTCATCATAACGACGCGGCATATCATTGTCAGTAAAAGCAGTCACTGCCGCTTGTAGCTGCTTTAACACGAGTTCTTGATACTGACTCAATGCCTGCGAAGTCGTGCTTGCGCTACTACCTAATTCTTCAATGGCAGAAGACACCTCATTCACCTTGCTATCAATACCGCTAAGCGAACGCTCAAGCCGCCTCGCTACCGCATCATCGGCTCGCTTAATCAGCTCACGCAAGGCCCCAATGACCGGAGTCAATGAAGTCACTAGGTTAACAAGTTGATCGTGTATGTCTTGCTCAGTGCGGTCATTTTTATTCATAGTAAGTACTCATTATTGTAATCATCACAACTAAAATGGGCGTGGTGACGAGTAATGGCGCGCTTTTTCTTGAATAGCCTTGTCTATATCCAGCACTTGTGCGGCCAAGATTTGCGCTAAATTTTGCGTGCCCACGCGGATGTCAGGAACCTGCTCAAAACGCTCATTAAGCGCGTTTATAGTATCAATTTTATGACGGTCGCTAGGAAGCGTGCCGAGCGCTTGTAATAGTGTCTGTACCGATGTATCTCTGTCTATCGTCACCCGTTCTGCATCCGTGTCTCGCAAACGCTTTTGCAACGCGGTGACGTTATCAGTATGCTGAAGCGTTTTTAAAACGAGGGCCTCAGCAGCTAACTTTTCAGCCACCTCTATCACAGTGGCAGTAGTATCAATCGCTTTAAAGTCGATCTTATCAATACGGTCTTTAACCCGTACCAGCATATTATCAAACCTGCTCTGATACGCCTTGACTTCTGCCTGTCGGGTACGCGCAAGGGCAGTAGCATCTTGCTCTTTTTGTTGTTTTTCTTGCCGCCGCTTCTCTGCTTCCTCTCGTGCACGCTCAGCCTTTTTCTTAAGCTCTGCTTGCTCATGTGCTTTGTTGAGCTGGTACTGAAGCCTCATCGTACGGTTGCGCCAGTCATCAAGCCGATCTGCGTTCAATTGAGTGGTCTTGGTACGGGTAATCTCATCGTATAAGTCATCATCTTGCACAATCACCGCTTCACTTTGATCAAGAAGGGCAATACGCTGCTCATAAAACGGCGATAGGCGCTGATAGGTTTTTTGACTGGTATTGATTTGCAGCTTTAATTGTTTGATGTCTTCATTATTGGCGGTTTTAAATGTCTTTACATCAGATACAAGCATCTTCAAACGTGCCTCAGCGGTATCATCTATCTCTACCGCTTTAAGAGCACGCAGCGCCTCACGCTCTTGCTCAAGCGCTTTAAAGCGCTCAACATCCAGATCTGCAAATGCGGCAAACTTATGATAAGTGTCCATGTTATTGGTGACGTCTATATCTTGTAGATCCGAAAACGCTTGATCCCACTGTAAGGATAAGTCGGATTTTTCAATATCAATCTCATCAAGAGCTTTAAAGCCAGTCGCCAGTTTATTCAGCTTTGCGGCAAAGGGTTTTAGCGTGGCCTTCAACCCTTTGTAGTCAGCAATGACTTCATTATTAAGCGGGATCAGCTTTTTTAAAACCGTTTTATTGTTCAGCACCATTTTATCAATCTGTGACAGCTGCTCTTCAAGACGGCTAACAGCGCGGCCTGTTTGTAGGGTATCATCTTGTCTAAACTCCTCAACCAACGCTAAAGCCGCCTTTAGTGCCTCACTTTGCTCTTTTGTGCTTATCTGCCTGGCAAGCTCAATCATTTTTTGGCGGGGCTCACTAAAATCCTGTCCCACCTCCTCGGTGAACCGCTGGGTACTCTTAATGTTTTTATCAATGGTAATAATCTGTTTAGACTGGTGCGCTAACTCTTCATGCAGCGCATCAATGGTTGAAAATAAGGCGCTGCGTACCATCTTTTTTTGACTCACAAAGTTGGCTGAGATTGCTAAAAGCTCATCAAGTGCGTGATCATTGGCCGCATCACTATGCGTCTGACTGTTATTTTTAGGAATAGCGGGTTCAAGTTTAGCGGCAGGATCTACAAAGCGGATGTTACTGAGCTCAATTCGCGCAAAGGGTTTACGCTTTTTATAATGTATTGTGACGCCGTTAACCTCTTGTTCATTGCTTTCTAGGTCAATACGTCCCTTGTCGTCGTACTCAATTACTAAACCATTTTTTTCAATGTAAGCATTGATCTCATCAATCGTCTCGTTGTACTCGTGAATCACTGAACGATTGCCTTTGAGAATATCCTTATATAGTGATTTACCCAGTTTCATTTTTGGTAAACGACTGATGCCCAGCTCACGGTAAGATTTCTCACTAATGGTTTTATTCTCAGGCAGTAGCTCATTGGCCATATCCGCCCAAAGGGTGCGTTGATATTTAAGCTCATCGCCGCGCCCGTTTAACCCCTTAGATAAACGCTCCTCCGTTGACCACTGCAACCAATTCTTGCGTGCTGATAAAGCATAACCCTCAACATCCGCTACTATCTCACGGCTTGAGAGTAAAATATGGGCATGAAAGTTACGACTGGTCAGCTCAACCACTTCAACCTCCCCCACATGTTTCTCGTGACTGTGTGGCCGATGAATGGCTACATCGACAAGCACGTTATAGCGATCAGATAAGGTTTGAGCGTAGCGCTCGGCCAAAACTATACGCTGATCAGCGGTGATCCCATCAGGAAACATCACATCAATCTCAGTACCCAATTGGGCGTTTTTACGAGTCTCAATGCGTTCGATATCATTCCAAAAACCCTCACGTGTCACGGCTAGATCCCCAGCAAGCGTTGGCGTTATCAACGCCGTATGCATTACATTTTTCTCAATAACTTGAGTGTATTTAGTACCATCACTGTCCACTAAATTTAAGATTTTGTCTTTAGCTTTACTGGTGTAATCGTGGACGACTCCTGACTGTTCATCAACCAGTTTTGAGCCAGAATTATAAGCCGACTTTGCCACCACGCTATGATTTTTCGCCTTACTAACGGCGCTAACCGACAAATGGAACCCTTTATTATTCATAGCAAAAAAACCCAATATTGAGAGATGATTTTTTGGGGGTTGTAGGGGGTTCGCCCCCTGCCGAACGACGGAGTTTATGTAAAAAAATAGTACCCCTTGTGGGTCTTTTTTACATAAACTCCTAAGTTCGCTCTTAACAGAGGGTTAAAATACTACTGCGCCCACGAAACGATGTGGTCTTGTGTATTTTACTACCTTGCATACCTATGTATGTACTGCTAGGATCAACTCTATCATAGTTGGCTAAAAAAAGGATGGGGTAATGTCAGTAATATCAGATGATTTATTTGCAAATAAGATTAAGCAATTACAGGCTCTTAAAAAAGAGATTGATCAGGACAGGCTTGAAGCACATAAAATATTGGGGGAGTGGTTGGCCAACGCATTAGACGATGATGATAATCATGAACTGCAAGCTATTTTTTTAGACGCACACGATAATGAAAAATATGTCCGTTTGAAAAAGCACCGTGAGTTTTTAAAGTCAATTGCTCATAAGATGCAAGGTGAGGCTAAGATGGTATCAAGCAGTTTTACTTCACATGAAGACAATCAAGATAGTGAGTACGGTTCATTGTTTGATGACGATTCAGCAGCTCAATAACTGTTACTGTTAGCAATAGCCTATTCATCAGTACAACTGAATCGTCTTCTAATTAGCGAAATGCTAGAAGACGATTTTTAGCTGTTTTAAGCGTTTTAAAATAGCTTTAGCTACCATCGTATCGAACAGAGCGTAGAACGCATATAAGAGTATTTTTTATGCGTTTTAGCAATGCTTTAAGATGTGTTTACAGAGGTGTCGATAATGACTATTGAAAATGAAGACAAGTTATCTACAAAAAATGAGACTGATACTGAGAGTATGAAAACAGCGTTGGCCAGAATGACAGATGAAGACATTCAAAATATCTTTGACCGTGCTTTTGAAGATTTTCAAAGATCAAAGCTTAATCCGAACTATGAGAATAAAGATTGATACCGAGTAAATTGACCATAGCGTTTTGAGCTACTGAACAGTTCTATAAGTGATTGGTCGCTCATATTATCATCTCAAATCCGTCAGTTCTTGAGCTTTTTTCCTATTATTTAATATAAAAACATATTTTTTACTTTTAAAGATTTTTAAAGACTTTTAGGAAGCTCTCAGACCTTACCAGTTAAGGGCTTCAAGATCTATAAAGCTACAATCAGCTAGGTTAATGCTACAATCAGCTAGGTTAAAAGCTACAATCAGCTAGGTTAAAAGCTACAATCAGCAGGTATTATGCTACAATTAGATAGATTTGAGTATTAAGGCGTAGATATGACTAACCAAGTTGGTTTATATGAGAAGAAATACCCTGCAAATTGGGTTGTTATGCAAAATCGTATTCTACAAGCGTTTTATGAAATGACACTTGATGAAAAACGGTTGCTGTTGCTTGCTAGTTCAGTAGTGCGTTTGATAGATGCCACTGAAAAAGACACTATAGAGATAACCGCGAAAGCATTTGCAGAGGCTTGCAACATTCAAGTGGATTCTGCTTATACTCAATTAAAAGATGCTAGTGAAACGATGATGAGGCGATTTTTTAGCTATAGAAATGAACGCGGTAGCCGTGTCAATGTACAGTGGGTCATCAGATCAATATATGAAGATGGCTATGTGTCTCTATGTTTTACAGATGAAGTGCTACTGATGTTGAAGGTTTTTGATGAAAATAATCCATTCACTAAATATAAAAAAGAAGATGTACTTAAACTGAAGGGTGAATATTCAATAGATATATACCATCTGGCCAAAAAACATGAGGCAATGAGCTCGTGGACAATGTCACTTGAAGAAATTAGAGAGGAGCTAGCTCTTTCTAAATCTTACGAACGTATTAACAACCTAAAAAGTCGAGTCATCAACCCAAGCGTTGAAGAAATAACAGAAAAGTCAGATATTAAAATCACCTATGAAAACGTCAAACGTGGTCGTACCGTCACAGGACTAAAATTTAATGTAAAAGCTAAGCCCACCAAGAAAAAAAGTCTGGAGGACTTAAATCAGAATAATGAGAATAGAGATATACCATCCTTAACAGTCAAACAGATCGACCGTTTTGCGCCTCTATTGGCTAACTATGCCCCATTTGGTAGCTATGCGCCTTCAGGAAAAAGTACCCAAGAAGTGATCAGCTGGTTACACACTCAATTAAGAGATGAAGCTTTTTTAAAGACCCATAAAAAGCATTTGCTGGCGGTAGGTTATACGTTCCCTAAGCAAAAATCATAGCAAAGAAAAAAGAGTGATTAATCTGGTACTGTCTATACAAATGGTTTATATTATATGTACACAGATAAGCCATTTGTAATGCCATGACGACAACTAATTATAATATCAGGCTCGATCAAGAGCTAAAAGAAAATGCTTTTGCCGTGTTTGAAAGCTATGGTCTAACGCCGTCTCAAGCGATTAAATTGTTCTTGACCCAAGTGGCGCAAACCAATCAAGTACCGCTATCTTTTGAATACCAGAAAGTAACAGCTGTCAGTCAAGATGAATTGCTAATCTATAAAGAGCATACTGACAGAGAGAACAGATAAGTATTAGATTTGAATGGGATGAACAAAAAAAACACCAATCAGCGTAAGCACCGTTTATTATTTGAGGCAGCCGCCCGAGTTTTTCTAGACCTTTTATGCCTGCGTCAGCAAGACAGGTATGAAAATGATGAAAAGCAGTGGCAAGCGCTGGGTACAGTAGACGGTACCGCCGTCCTATTGGTAGCCCATACGCAAACAGAAATAGATAATGGTGAGGTTATACGCATTATCTCAGCTAGACGTGTCAAAAAAATGAAAGGGAGCCAGTGTGAACAAAGTTAGTTATCAAATAGACGAGCTACCACCACTAACGGCCAAGCAACAAGTAGATTTAGAGCATTTAGCAACGCTTAATGATGACGACATTGATCTATCAGACATTCCAGAAGTCACCGACTGGTCAGGTGTTAGCCGTGGCAGTATTAAACCATAAGCGTTCTTTACTGAGGCCAGTATCATTGCCAAATTTAAGGATAAAACCAAGCAAACAGGCGCTAATCATTAATAAATGATAGTAATGCGCTAGAAGAGTACTTAACTGATCGTTAGCCCTAATCTAATGATTGTGACCTCAAGATTACTTGAGGTTTTTTTAAGCCTTATATTGTAGTATGTTGTATATTGTATTATACTATATAAAAAATACTACAAACGCTACATATTTACTCATACAAAATTAAGGACAATAATTATGGCCATTACTACACAGCAAATTCATGCTATTGCTGATCAACTGCACGAACAAGGTATCAAACCTACTTTAGCCGAAGTGCGTAAGGCGCTGGGTGGTGGATCATTCACGACCATCAGTGAAGCTATGAAGTCTTGGCGTCAGGATAACCAACAAGAAGAGCAGCTAAGACAGGTTGAGCTACCAAGTGGTATCACTGAACGCTTACAAACGCTTGGTGCGGATATGTGGCAGACGGCCATTGATATTGCCAATGATCGTCTGGTTAAAGAACGGGAGGCTCTAGAGAGTATTAAGGCCAAGTCGCAAGCTGAGACAGATGAAGCTCAAGAAGCGGTTAAGACCCTAGAGAGTGAGCAGGCTGATTTGTTAGAACAGCTCGATGAGGTCACAGCAACTGCAGAGGCAACGGCTATCACCGCGGCTCAAGTGACTGCTGAACGGGATGTGCTGACACAGACACTCAGCGATACTCAGCACCAGCTAGAACTTGAACGAGCTAAAACAGTGGCAGCTCAGGCCCAACTTGGTGACCTGCGTAGCAGTTTTGATCAGCAATCAAAAGAGCTGAGTGCCAACATATCGAAGGTGGCCACGCTTGAAGCCACTGCTAATAGCGATAAAGCAGAGATCGCGCGTCTGCAAACAGAACTGACAGCAACTAAGGATGAGCTAAAGACAGTCGTTATTGAGCGCAACGAGATAACGAATCTTACAGCAGAAGTGAAAGGAGAGTTAAAGGCCATAATCGCTGAACGTGATAAGTTATCAGGGATTAATGAGCAGCTTACTCAAAAGCAAGCTAAGATTGAAGCAGATCATCAGCTACTGATTAAGCAACACGACACGTTAAATCATGAGAGAACTTTGCTTAGTACTGAGCACACTGCATTGAGTGAGCAGTATGATGAGCTTTCAATTAACTATCAATCAGAACAGGAAAAGAGTAGCTCATTGACTGCAGAGATTGAAAAGATGCGAGAGACAATTAACAATAAATAAGTCAATCCCGTTCTATTCACACTAAGCTTATGAATCCACCATGACAATATCGACTCACTGAATAAATGATGGTTGTATAATAAATATTCTAAATTTTTCTCTGAACTCTCATAGTATATAGCCTAGTGGGCTATATACTACTTAAATTAGCCTAAGTGAATTTATGCTGATTTTGGAGCCTTGAGCAGATTTCAAGGAACACTCACCCTAAAGCAATTATGAGTATAATAAAAATACTCACAAACACTTTAGTGCATTCCTTGAATTTGATGTGATTAGTCATGCCGACTTCATCGCCCATCGCGTCATCAAGACCGTATCACTGTATCAAGCTACGGCTGTTATGATTACGGCTGATAGCACCGCCTAGACACGCTCATAACCGCTACTGTGCTGTCATACGCTAGCAAGGGCGTTCGCCCAATATACCGCTACGATATGCACAAGTAACCACTCATTGCGTTGCTCTGATCCTTTGTCTAGTCACCCCTGTAGGGAGCTCACCCTTATGTCAAACGCAGTCGTCACCGAGGCCTGCCACCCATTTGACGGGTAACGGGTACAGAGAGAGCAGCACGAAAATGTAACGAGCGAACAAGCAGTTTTTAAAATGTATAGCAAATAGAGTTGATATGAAAGCAGATTTTGGATAAAATGCACCTATACGGGCATTTAATGCTGTTCAAATAACGCAGTCTGTGTGCTTATTTGTTCGTTACAGGGTGCGTCAACACACTGTAACCGTTATCTACATTTAAAACTAAATGCCTCTGGGAGTCAACTCCCAGAGGCATTTTTTTATTTGTCATACAGATTAGGTTTTTAATATCTGATTCTTCGTTAGATTGCTTAGGCTTTTCTTGTCGTCATTTAGCGTAAGCATTTCAATTATTTTGAAGTTAGCACTTAGTACATCCTCACAAGACGTTAAGTTTCTGACAATACTGGGATAGTTTACTATGAAGACCGGCTTAGTCGTCAGATGCAAGGTTTTACACGCGCTGTTAAGAAGCGGTAAATCATCTTTCTGAGAGAATACGATAATGAAAAGACAAACCTACACTCCTGAGATTAAAGAACGCGCCGTTCGTATGCTGATTGAAGCATTAAACGATTACACCTTTATGTGGTCATGTCATAAAAAGCACACTAATGAAACTATACTAACCAACATTCAAGACTAAGCTACACATACTAAAGAGCTTGAACATGAGAACAAGAAGCTTACGTAAGCCAGTTAGATTACAGTAAAATCCGCTTTTTTCGCCCAAGGAGAGATAGGACACACAATCAAGTTGTGGCTCAGTTTATTGATAAAAATAAGTGGGTCTACGGTATTAGAGCAATATTGACTGTGCAATATAGAAAATATGCAATAAACTTATTTTCTACCTTTAATAAAATGCAGCAACCTAAACAAGGGTAAATTATGAGTAATTCAGATAACCACAGTCATCAAGCTCCAGACCCTAAAAATATGAATAAAGCTTTTTATATTGGGATTGGTCTAAATTCTGCATTTACGCTCATCGAGTTTATAGTGGGCTACTCAACTAATTCATTAGCTTTAATCGCAGACGCTAGCCACAACTTAAGTGATGTTGCCAGTTTAATAATCTCGTTAATTGGAATGAAATTAGCACAGAAAGCATCTACTACGCTTTATACCTATGGCTACAAAAAAGCTTCTATAATGGCGTCTCTTATTAACGCCATATTGTTAGTTACAATCGTTATAGGTATTGCGTATGAGGCCTTGGGTCGATTTGATACGATACCGGAAGTTGCAGGAAAAGTTATTATTATTACAGCTCTAATAGGTGTATTTATAAATACTGTTTCTGCTTTTGCATTCTACAAAGGTCAAAAAGACGATATTAATGTCAAAGGTGCTTTCTTGCATCTAATGGTAGATGCATTGGTCTCTGTAGGTGTCGTTATCTCGGGCATTATTATTTACTATACAAGTTGGAATATCGTTGATCCTCTAGTTAGCTTGATTATTTCAGTCGTTATACTGTTATCGACTTGGGGTCTACTAAAAGAGAGTATCAAGCTTGCTATCGACGGAGTACCTCAAAATGTTGATCTCAGTAAAATCACTGCTATCTTAGAGAGCTATAATTTTATTCAAAACTTTCATCATTTACATATCTGGGCTTTGAGTACCACTGAGAATGCTCTTACAGTTCATATTGTACCGAAGACCGATATAACGTTTGAAGAGACTATTACTATGAAAGAAAACATCAAGGAAGATTTGGCGCATCAGAATATACAACATGCAACTATTGAATTTGGTACTAAGGCAGATGACAATCAAAAATCGCGTGCATTAAATGAAAGTATCAACTAAAAGATGATAGACCGTATATAGCTATCTCTTTTTAAGTATGAGGCGCGTGCCTTATGTCAACATAATTTTTTCAATCAGTTCTTATGTGATCAATAGTTTAAAACTTTTATATTTACGTGCGTTAGGACGTTACCTAGAAAAAATAAAAAACTTACGCTGATTAAATTAGGGGCTGTCCTAGATAAATAAAATTATTTAGGATAGCACTATGAGAAAGAGTAAACTAAGTTGGTATAAACAAAGCAGACTCATCGAGTTATTTGTTGCCGGTTCTACCGCCAGAACAGCAGCAAGCCTAATTGGTGTTAATAAAACCACAGCCAGTTATTACTTTCATAGGCTACGAGTGCTTATTTACGAGAATAGTCAAGACCCTGGTCTATTTGAAGGCGAAATCGAAGTAGACGAATCATACTTTGGTGGAACTCGTAAAGGCAAGCGAGGGCGAGGTGCTGGTAGCAAAGTGCCCGTGTTTGGCCTATTAAAGCGTAATGGCAAGGTCTACGCTTGTATTATACCCAATGCTAAAGCAGATACTTTGATCCCCATCATAAGAGAAAAAGTTAAGCCTGATAGCATTGTTTATACTGACTCATTTAAAAGCTATAACGCATTAGATGTCAGTGAGTTTACTCATTATCGTATCAACCACTCCAAAACCTTTGTTAATGACAAGAATCACATTAATGGTATAGAGAACTTCTGGAACCAAGCTAAACGGCATCTACGTAAGTTTAACGGGGTTCCAAAAGAGCATTTTCACCTCTATTTAAAGGAATGTGAGTGGCGTTTTAATCACAGTGACCCAAAGTCGCAATTACTACAATTAAAACAATGGGTTAAACAGGGTTTGAACTAGTTATCTAGGACAGCCCCTTAAATTATTATGATTAAGTTTACTATTACCCTCGTCTTCTAAGTGTGGTTAGACCTTTGCCAAAATAGCTTATTAGTAATAACAGGGTTATTATTATCAAGATAGGATAATTTCCCATAAGCATAAAGGGCGTGTTACCAACCCGTGCCTGTATCTCACCACGTAGTACAGTACGCTCAAACTGCGGTGCGCGTTTTACAATACGACCTTTATGGTTAATGATAGCGGTAACACCAGTATTGGTCGCTCGAATAAACCAGCGCCCGTTCTCAAGCGCGCGCATTTGTACCATTTGCAAATGTTGCAATGGTCCTGCTGAAGTGCCAAACCAGGCATCGTTAGAGACGGTCAACAAAAAGTCAGTATCGATGGCATTTTTACGCGTGGTATCTGGATAAGCTACCTCATAACAGATAGCCGTCCCTATATTGTGTTCACGCACCTTTAGCGGTGACTGCTGATCACTACCACGACTATAGCTCTTAATATCCTGACTACCGGCCAAACTTGGGAAAATATCGAGCACGCCTTCAAATGGAATATACTCTCCAAAAGGCACTAGACGCTGCTTCTTGTATAGGCCTTCCGCTTCTACACCTCGAGCAATCACGCTATTGTAAAATGGGGGATACTTATCCGTACTGGCATTGAATGCCGCTTTATCCTTATAAGGGATACCAGTTATCCATGTCGTATTGGTCGCATTGGCCATTTCTATCATTTCACTAATAAAGCCCGCAGCCTCATCCTGAAACATCGGAATAGATGATTCAGGCCACACCACCACATCACGTCCCCACTCAGTGCGCGTTAACTTCGCATAAATCTTTAGCGTTTCTACTTGATATTGCGTCAGCCACTTTATATCTTGTGAAATATTACCTTGAATCAATGACACTGACAGATCAGGTGTGCCCTTAGGTTTTGTCCATTGCGGATTGACCAGCCATAATGATGTGCTAATGGCTAATAACAGTACAGAAACGACGGCATAACTACTGCGTCGAAGCAGTAGCTCTACTAAACTTGCAGCCAATAGTATGGCAACAAAAGAGACGGCAAAAACACCAGCAACGGGTGCTAAGGACGATAACCAATACTCTTCAGTAAATGCATAACCAACAAATAGCCACGGAAAGCCTGTGAATAACCAAGTTTTTAACCATTCTTGTAGCACCCAAAGAGCAGCAAATGAAAAGGGTTGTTTGCCTACCATACGGTTAAAGACTAGTGCTAAAAATCCATGAAACAGTCCCATACCGAGACCCATCAATCCAATCATAATCAATGCGAGCCACGTTGGAGTATCGCTATAATCATGGATGGCAGTATAGAGCCAAAAGCCGCCGACGCACCATAGCCCCATACCGTAAGCTTCACCGATAATAAAAGCGCGACGACCACTCATATTTGGTACCAACAGCGCATATAAAATCGCTGGTGACACTATTGCTAGCGGCCAGAACCCATGAGGCGCTAGCGCAAATAAAAAAATAGCCCCTGCAAGCCATGCTGCTACTAGCGTAAACCATAGCGGTAATTGATTTGAGTGAGTACTCAAACGCTTTTGTAGATTAATAGTAGACAGGCGCATCGCAAATTATCCAAAATTATGAGTTTTGAATTTTTAGTCAAAATCCAAAACTCGGATAGACCTGTTAATACTACAGGCAGCATTTCAAAATGAAAACTGCTTATGATACCAGTCCGCACTGCTCAATGGATAAATTTACGTACTCCGTTTGATGGGTTATTATGCTACATTACCAAACGATATGAAGTGTTACTTGACCTTCTATAGCTCACAATATCTACAGTACATGAGAGAGCACTATGACCCCCTTAAAAATAAAATCCAGTCTTATATTCAATCGTTATCTGTCTAAGGGGTTGCGTAGTACGTTAGTATTACTTGCCGCCTCATCACTATTTGCTTGTAGCCAACCGAGTAGTGGCGTATCTGATGCAAGCACAACATCGGCATCAACTGAAGATGTTTTGGCTGTTCCAAAGACAGCTGAACCAAACGTTATAAATAATTCTATGATGACATCAGTAAGTAAACCAGACTTACTAAAAAACGTATCAGCCACTGTCTATAAAGATGCCAATTGCGGCTGCTGTAAAGAATGGATAAGTCATGCAGAAGATAATGGTCTAAGTGCAACCGCGCAAGATGTTGCGGACTTAGCCGTATTTAAAGAGCGCTACAGCGTTCCAAATGAAATGCGTTCTTGCCATACTGTAGTCACTACGGATGGTTACGTCTTTGAAGGTCATGTACCCGCTAAATATATGGCGCAGTTTTTAGAAAATCCGCCAGTACAAGCTATGGGTCTTGCCGTACCTGGCATGCCTATTGGTAGCCCAGGTATGGAGTATCAAAATAAATTCATGCCCTATCAGGTTATGCAGCTCAATAAAGACGGGACAACCCAAGTTTATGCTGATATTGAATCGGTAGAGCAGCAATTATAGTGTGTTAGCAGTTAAGAATACTTTGATTATAGTGTTAGCGTTAAAAGTAAATGAGGTAGGTATAAGACTGTTCTATTGCTTATAAAATGATTCTTCATCAAAAAATTCATTAGCTATTGCGACTTTAAAATTAAAAATAACTTTGAATTTGTAACTTTTGATGACAATGTAAGCGAATTTATCGGTTATTAACCCTTAAAATAGATAAATGACTAAGGGTTAATACAAGAATATACAGGATGTATCGAAACAATTACGTAATATTACATAAGCTAGTAGGGAATTAGCATCTATATTAATATTATAAATTATTATATTATCTTAATAATTAGTTAGACCCTATATAGGGTAATTACTTCATCCAATAGAAAAACGTCTGAGGGTTAAATCTAAATTATAGATTTAACCCTCAGACGTTTTTTTGCTTATAAAACAGTAGAAATTGTGGTCAATCTAGTCAGCTATATTCTGTACATGTTACACAAACTTACATTGTAAAATGTGGGATATTAGCAATTTTTTCAACATCAAAAAAGTATTTTTGGGGTTTTTAAGGGTGATGACAGGCTAAACAGCCTATGCTAAAGTCGGCTTTGTGTTTTGGTCAGCAGCTTGATTTGTAACAGCTTCGTAAGACTTCAATGAGCTGTGATCGCCAATAATTATTTTTTATATGAATAATATGCAGCAGAAGTATCAGTCACTATGACGTATATATACTTGTGTTGTTGAGATTTAATTGACTGCGCTGTTGTTGATAACAGACGATTTTGAATTAACCGTAGGTATTAGATTTATGAAACAGGCTTTATTGATTTTGTCAGTACTGGGTATGGGCATAGCACAAACGAGTGGTGCTGCTATCACAATCTCTCAAACAAATAATACCATCACCAATACTTCTGTGGCATCAAACTACGGTTCATCAAAAAACATCTATAGCACCAAAAGTGGTGCTTATGTTTCTAATAATGATGAAATTAGTCAAGCAATTAGCAACCTAAGTGCGCAGGCCAAGCAAAAAGAGAATCAGCTTTCATCATTAAACAGCCGCTTATACGCTGAAAAACAACAGCAGCAAGTCAATAAGGTTCCTGACAGCAATTCAGCCCCCGCTATCGCTGCTGCTCGCGCCTCAAAAGTGGCTTTATCTGGCAGCTCTGGATATTGTGCCCGTTACGTACGTAAAGCACTACAATCAGCTGGTTATGAATTTACACCCAATCCTTCAGCCTATCAGTACGCCACTCGTGGCACGCTTGATAAAGCAGGTTTTAGCAAAATCAGTAATGATATGCCAACCCAAGTAGGTGATGTTATTGTCTATGATCGCTCATCAAAGCGCCCGCATGGCCATATCCAAATATTTGATGGCGAAAATTGGATTTCTGATTTCCGTCAGAACAGCATCAGCCCATACAGTGGTGTCTATGCTTATACGACATGGCGCGATTCAAAATACGTGGATGACGCATCCGCATCAGATCGTAATATCCACCTTGCTATGAATGATAAATAAGACTTTCTAAGTCAGCACAACATAGTTGTTATTTCCTCCAACCCAGTAGTGATCTTAATATCATTGCTGGGTTTTTTTGTGCTTAACATCAGGGCGTATTTAACCTTTCATGATTTGATCCGTCAGAAATGAACACTACTGATATCATTACTCATGACAGGAGTTATCGACAAGCGCGTTTAAAATGCCACATGATGACGCTGGTGCACTACTTGCACATTTCTGGCGCAAAACGGTCAAGTGATGCTTTAAGTGCATCAGTTCTTCCATTCGTATTTCCACAGCATGAATGTGCTCATCTAGCAAGTTATTCACATCGCCGCAGTCCTTGTCAGGCGACTCCCAGTATTCAAGTAAGATTCGCACATCATCTAAAGCCATATCGAGCGTACGGCAATGTAGGATAAATTGTAGACGCTCAATGTGCTCTTCATTATATAAACGATAATTCCCTTCGCTACGAAAAGGCTCGGGTAATAAGTGCTCCTTTTCGTAATAGCGAATGGTTTCTACTGTGGCACCTGTGCGTTTAGCGAGCTCACCAATTTTGATTGTCATAACAACCTCTATGATTTAAATAATTAAAGTGGCTGTAAAGACTAGCGCTAGAGAAATTAAAATTACGAAACTGTAGATAAATAACCTTGACTCTAAAGCCACTAGAGGGTTCATAATATCATTATTCAAAGGGTAAATTATTATGAAATATCATATTGAAGGTATGGACTGTGCCAGTTGCATCGGCAAGATTGAAACAGCTTTGAAACGTATGCCTGGGGTTTCTGATGTTGAGCTAAATTTTGCTACAGAAACGCTAGAGCTAAGCTTGGCCCCTGATGCGCCGACTCAGGCTAGTGATATTGAAAAAACCATCAAAAGCCTAGGGTTCGGTATATCTGCCAATACTGGTCAACAAACTGTATCGGCTATTGATATTGACAGCGACAATCAGATGGCTCCGCAGGATAAGCGGTGGTGGCAAACTCAAAAAGGCAAACAGGTTGTTGGTCTCGGTATTTTGATGGGCAGCGCTTATGCACTGTCACTACTGTTCCCCGCTTATGGGATATGGGTGTTTGCCATCGCTGTGATTGTAGGCGTTTTTCCATTTGCACGCAAAGCCTTAGCACTGGCTAAAACAGGTTCATTCTTTTCAATTGAAACGCTGATGTCCGTCGCCGTGCTTGGCGCACTTATCATTGGTGAAGCTGAAGAGGCCGCAGCGGTTGTCTTTTTGTTCTCAATCGGTGAACTGTTTGAGAGTATCGCTGCTGATCGCGCTCGCGCTGGCATCAGAGCCTTATCATCGCTGGTTCCGAAAAGTGCGATTTTACTTGATGCTCAAGGTGGGCAGCGTAACGTTCCAGCGACTTCACTACAAGTGAATGACCTTGTGCTGGTGCGTCCTGGAGATAGGGTATCTGCTGATGGTTCCATTGTTCAAGGTGCGTCCAGCCTTGATGATTCGCCCGTGACGGGAGAGTCTGTTCCTGTTGCCAAGACGATGGGTGACAATGTATTTGCAGGGTCAATTAACATCGATGGTGTGCTCCAAGTGCGCGTAGAAAAGACAGCCGCCGATAACACTATTTCGCGCATTATTGATTTGGTAGAGCAAGCGCAAGCTTCCAAAGCACCCACTGCCCGTTTTATTGAGAAATTCAGTCGTTACTATACACCGGCTGTGATGGCTATTGCCGCCCTAATTATCATCGTCCCACCGTTAACCATGGGCGGAGATTGGTCAACTTGGTTATATCGAGGTCTAGCCTTATTATTGATCGCTTGTCCTTGTGCTCTTGTGCTCTCAACACCAGCTGCTATCGCCTCTGGTCTAGCGGTCGGTGCGCGCCGCGGCTTGCTGATCAAGGGCGGTAGTGCTTTAGAAACCATCGGCCAAGTGAAGACAGTCGCTTTTGACAAGACAGGCACTTTAACTGAAGGCAAACCACGCGTGACCGATGTTGTTGACATTACACAAGAGTATTCAAGTGTTCAAGGTCAGGATTCTCAGGATCAGGGTTCTCAAGGTAAAGATAAGGTATTGGCGCTCTTTGCCAGTGTGGAGACAGGTTCTAGTCACCCGCTTGCTGAAGCTATTGTCAGTCATGCCAAAGCCGCCAAAGTTGTCATACCTGTGGCTTCTAAAGCTTCTGCTACTGCGGGTAAAGCGGTACACGCAACTATCGCTGGGCGCGCGCTAGCTATCGGTTCGCCTGTTTATGCCGCAGATGAGGCATCAATTTCAGCCGAGCAACAGGCACAAATCGAGGCGCTGCAAAATGAGGGCAAGACCGTCTCAGTTCTTTTCGATGAGCAAAGTCGAGAAGTGCTTGGATTGGTCGCACTAAGAGACGAGTTACGAGACGACGCTCATGAAGGTGTGGCTCAACTTAAAGCGATGGGTGTGCGCTCCGTCATGCTAACAGGCGACAACCGCTTAACCGCTCAAGCACTTGCCAGTAATTTAGACGTGGAATGGGAAGCTGAGCTGTTGCCTGAGGACAAACTGCGCTTGCTTAACGAGATGAAGAATAACAGCAAAATAGCGATGGTGGGTGATGGTATTAACGATGCGCCAGCACTAGCAACCGCTGATGTTGGCATCGCGATGGGTGGTGGTACCGATGTGGCCATTGAGACGGCCGATATCGCATTATTAAAAAGTCGTGTTACAGACATGGCCCATCTGATTGCACTTTCGCGTGCCACCATGCGCAACATTCATCAGAACGTCATTTTCGCTTTAGGTCTCAAAGGCGTCTTTCTGATCACGACCGTATTCGGCATTACTGGACTATGGATTGCGGTTCTAGCTGATGCTGGAGCAACAGTGCTCGTTACTCTCAATGCGTTACGTTTACTGCGCTTTAAAGGCGCGCCTCCACTGGTAACTCCGCCTAAAGTAGTTAAATAAAACCCTTCGAAATCAATTAAAAACTAGAGATAGCAGCAGATTTCGGGGGTGGGTTCTAATAATAAAAATTCCACCGCTACAGTAAACTGCAACCGCATTAGAGTAAATAAGGTTAGACCGTATGTTGATTACAGAATTGGGCTATTTTGCCTTGCTTACCGCTTTTGTATTGGCGTTATTGCAGGTAATTCTGCCAACTATTGGTGTTATTCGTAACCAAGTTGCTTGGCAACGACTAGCCCCTAGCTTAGCTTGGGCACAGTTTGCCGCCATGATAACGTCATTTGGCGCTTTGATAGCAGGTTTTTATTATAATGATTTTAGCCTCAGTTACGTCGCGCAGCATTCCAATACGCTGTTGCCTTGGTACTATAAGTTATCGGCGACATGGGGCGGACACGAGGGCTCTTTGCTGCTATGGATGACCATCATGGCCACATGGTGTGCACTGGTATCATACTTTAGTCGCGGCTTGCCGTTATCAATGCGTGCGCGGGTATTAGTTATTTTGGCCGGTGTACAGTTAATGATGCTAACAATGCTGATATTTACCTCGTCACCGTTTGAGCGTACCTTACCCAATCTAGCGGTCGATGGCGCTGATTTAAATCCTGTCCTACAAGATTTCGGTCTGATTATTCATCCGCCCATGTTATATATGGGCTATGTGGGTATGGTAGTACCTTTTGCATTTTGTATGGCGGCATTGTGGGAAGGGCGTTTAGATGCTGCTTGGACACGCTGGTCACGTCCATGGGCGCTCGCGGCTTGGGGGTTTTTGACCATTGGTATTGCACTGGGCTCGTGGTGGGCCTACTACGAGCTTGGCTGGGGCGGTTGGTGGTTTTGGGATCCGGTAGAGAATGCCTCGTTTATGCCTTGGCTTGTCGGCTTAGCATTGCTGCATTCATTAGCAGTCACTGAAAAGCGCGGGGTGTTTAAAGCATGGACCATTATGCTGGCTATTTTCGCCTTTGCCTTAAGCTTGCTTGGCACGTTCCTGGTACGCTCTGGAGTCCTTACCTCAGTGCATTCGTTTGCCGCTGATCCGACGCGTGGTTTGGTTATCTTAGCTATTCTTGGCATTATCATCGGTAGTGGTCTATTAATGTTTGCCGTTCGAGGTTGGCGTTTAACCGTTGAAAGTCAATATCAGCTGATTTCACGTGAGTCCTTTTTAGTGATCAACAACGCCATCATTTTGATTGCAACCTTAGTGGTGCTGCTCGGCACCCTTTACCCTATTATCGCTGATGCCTTTGGTTTAGGACAAGTGTCCGTTGGCCCTCCTTATTTTAATGCATTATTTGTACCTTTAACGTGGCTGTTATTAATAGCTATGGGTATGGGCTCAAATATTCGCTGGAAAAAAGACACCCGTCCACTACTGGGTATAGGCATGGTCATCGCCGTTAGTAGCTTAGTATTAGCTGCCATTATTACTTACTTTGTTAATCCATCGTCTATGCTTAATATTGGTGTGACTTTAGCCGTTAGCTTTTGGGCACTGCTATGGATGGCAGTTGATTTTAAAGATAAAACTAAGAATGCGCCTAATCTTTTTAACGGTTTGCGGCAGTTGCGTCTGAGCTATTGGGGTCAACAGACTGCTCATATTGGCGTATTGGTTGCTGTCATTGGCATAGCCTTTACTAGTAGCCTGAGTATTGAGCGTGACGTAGCAATGGGTATTGGCGATACAGTCAATGTTCAAGGTTACGATTTTGAAGTAACTGAATTTTTTGAAATAAAGGGTAGTAACTTTGATGCAACGCAAGCGCAAGTCGTGGTATCCAAAGACGGTCGTGAAGTGGCGAAACTGACTCCAGAAAAGCGTACTTATATTATCAGCACGATGCCAACGACTGAAGCCGCTATTGACCCCAGTCTTATGCGCGATGTTTATGTCGCACTGGGCGAACCTATTGCCGATGGTAGTAACCAATGGGCATTAAGGATTTATGTAAAACCATTAATTCGCTGGATTTGGTTAGGGGCAATTATCATGGCTCTAGGTGGATTAATTAGTATGCTTGATAAACGATACCGCATCAAAAAAGTTAAAGCTCCGTTGCTAGTTACTGGTAGTTTGGCTACTGATGGAGTCAATGAGGTAGCTATTGAGCAGGCAATCTCAGCATCGACGATGTCGACACTAAAGGAGAAATAAATGACTATGTCGAATAACACTCCTGAGCAAAAAGATAGCCAAAACAGTAAGCAGCGTAACCCAAAGGCAATGAAAAAAAAGCAGATGAAGCTATGGTTCTTAATTCCGCTTATCCTCTTTTTTGGTTTGGTAGTTATATTGTACATGCGCTTAGGTAAACCAACAGACATTGTGACCAATACCGCTCTTGAGCGTCCGGTTCCTGCCTTTGAGCTGCCGTTATTAGCAGATACTACCCGTACTATCACCAATAATAATTTGCCAGATAAGCCGTTTTTACTTAATGTTTGGGGCTCGTGGTGCCCAACTTGCATTATTGAGCATCCGTTTTTAATGCAACTAGAAGAGCGCGGCATTGATATCGTTGGTGTGAATTATAAGGATGAGATTGGTAATGCGCTCAGTTACTTAAACCAAGGCGGTGATCCATTTTCTATGTCTATTCAGGATTCATTGGGTCAGTTTGCTCTAGACTTAGGCATAACTGGTGCGCCCGAAACCTTTGTTGTGGATGGAGATGGCATCATTCGTCAGCATATTGTTGGTGAGATTAATGAAGCCAATTGGCAACAGCGTGTTAAGCCGTGCCTGACCGTACTTAATGAGGCTAATAAGAACAACGATAGTCCTGATCTCATTCAGGTTGAGGAGATGTGCAAATGAACGTTACTCGAATAAGAGCTCCTCAAATAAAACTCAATATAATTTTAAAACTAGCAAGCTTAATACTAGCGTGTCTGCTTAACATGACGGCAAACGCAGCTATTGACGTATACGATTTTGATTCACCACAGCAAGAAGCTCAGTATCGTGGATTAATAGAAGAGTTTCGCTGCCCAAAATGCCAAAATCAAAACCTTGCAGCCTCTGATGCACCGATTGCACAGGATCTAAAGCAAAAAGTCTATGATTTAATTAAAGATAGACGTAGTGATGCTGAAATACGCGCCTATATGCAAGAGCGCTACGGTGACTTTATTAGCTACAAGCCGCCTATGCGACCATCGACATGGATCCTATGGTTTTTTCCACCACTATTATTGCTCGTCTTAATTGTTGGTTGGTTTTGGCAAAGTAAACGCCGCCAAGTTGTCGCCCGTGGCCAAAACGGCGTTACAGTGAACAGTACTGCTGCCTTGACCTCTGCGGAAAAGGCTGAGCTTGATCGTCTATTATCGCAAGCTGAGAATGTCGACCACGATATTACTAGCATAGAGGACAAAAAATGACTCTATTTTCTACTTTTGGCTTATTTGTAGCTCTAAGCTTGCTGATTGCTCTTATATTTGCGCTAATTGCTATTATGCCATGGCTACGAGCACCGCGTTTGCAGTCCAAACCAATAGACAATCAACTGCTAGATATTAATGTTGCAGTATTTCGCGAACGTTTAGCTGAGCTACAAACAGATAAAGACAGCGGTACTATTAATAATAGCCATTATCAAAATCAAAAGCTGGAACTGGAGCGTCAGCTATTAGATGCGCAGCGTCAGATAACACCTATGGTCACCCCTGATGTCAAAAGCCGTTTAATTGTCGCAGCTTGGATCCCAATATTGGCTGCAATGGCGTACTTACTAATAGGCAATCGTACGCCCGTGTTTGATTTGTGGACAAGCGAGGACAAAGTAGGACAAGTGGCTGATGACCTATTGACGGCTAAGATTGATAAGCCACCAAAGTGGGCGACTGAAAACGGTCGTCAGTTGATTAGCGCTATGCAGACCAACGTCCATCGTAACGCTGATGATCCTAATCGCTGGATGCGCCTATCTGAACTTTTCTTATCGATGGAGGCGACTGACTCTGCGTTAGAAGCCTTATCGCGTGCCTATCGTTTAGCACCTGATAACGAGGAGATTGCTACTACTTATGCTCAGACTAGTTTTTTTGTTAATGAAGGTCAGTTAGACGCCAATATTCGCCGTCTATTACAAGCTATATTAGCTAAGAATCCGCAGCATGAACGGGCTCAAATGCTCATGGCAATGGGTGAGACTCGTAGTAGTAACTTTGCCCAAGCGCAAGGTTGGATTAAACGCTTACAAGGCAGCATTGTGGCCAAACCAGGTGATCATACTAAAGCTTTAGCAAGCTTAGATGAGTTAAGCAACTACGTTAGCACGCAAGAAAAGCAAGCGCTAGAAGGTATTGACGTGACAGTGAAAATTAACGCTAATTTATTACCGTTAGTGAAAGCTGATGATGTGTTGTTTGTTGCGATACGTGACGTTAAAGGAGGTCCACCGTTTGCCGCCAAACGTTTACCCATTAGTATTATCAAGCAAGGTGAGGCTAGTATCCGCTTAAGTAATCTTGATGCGATGATGCCAGATCGCACGTTAAATTCAGCTCGTAGTGACAAAACTCAGTTAGCAGTCGTTGCTCGTATTAGTCATAGCGGTAATGCCATAGCAGAATCAGGCGACTTATCGGGTAATCCTATAATGATTAGCGTTGAACAGACTCAGGTTAATGTTGAAATCAATCAACAGATTCCCTAATAAAAAATTATTACCGTAAGTTTCATAAAACCAGAGCGGTAAGTGGAGCCGTTTATGAAAGTGGCGCGATTAATAATTGTATACCAAAAACATATACGTTTAACATTGTTCATTGTATAAACATAGATAAAGAAAACAACTATGACTGAATCTACCGACAGATTAGATAGTACTAAATTGAATAGCGTTGAATCGGCTAGTACTAATATTGCTGACAATAAAGTACCTATAGCTGTGAGTAGTACTCATCAATCGATTGACTCTAAAACCATGAATCATACGCCTAAAGCTATGTACGTGACTTCAGGCAACTCAATAACACCTAAAGGTAAGTTGGACAAAATGCCAAAAATGGTTGCCAATGGCAGTCGCGCTTTTATCTGGTATTTGTTGGCGATAATGGTATTAATACTTGATCAATGGACTAAGTGGTTGGCCCAAACCACATTAGCGTTCAATGACCCCGTACCGGTCATTGAACCATTTCTCAACTGGACACTCGCTTATAACTATGGGGCAGCATTTAGCTTTTTAGCCGACGCTGGCGGTTGGCAGAAATGGTTTTTCTCAGGCTTAGCTTTTGTAATGGCTATCTTTTTAACGGTTTATTTAATCAAAGCGCCACGTGCAGCCAAGCTATTATCTATGGGGTTGGCCTTAATGCTTGGTGGTGCGATTGGCAACTTAATCGATCGTTTAAGAATTGGTAAAGTGGTTGACTTTATCCATGTGCATTATGCTGATGTATGGAATTATCCTATTTTCAATGTTGCAGATATAGGTGTCTGTGTCGGTGTCGCATTGATTATAATTGACATGATATTTTTAGAAAGTAAGCGTAATAAATAAGCACATTGATGCCGATTATCACAAACAAAATGAACTAGCGTCGTAGTCACTCTATACGGAAACATACTTTTTATACTTGAGTATGTTTATAAAATGTGAACTGGAAGATAATGTATGACTGGTATAGGTACTCACTCATTTTAGGTCTTAAAACTCAATACTTAAAAGCTCTGCGTAGAGCCATTATTATAGAGACATTGAATAATCCATAAATTCTTTATTGATCATAACAAAAGGAAAATACAGTGTCACAGGCTCAGCCAACTATTGAAAAAATTCACAGCCTTAGAAAAAAACAAGAGACAGCGTTAAAAAGTCTTACCCTTATAGGCTATCTAGAAGGCACCTCTTTCTTATTATTGCTCTTCATCGCCATGCCACTAAAATATATGATGGACATTCCAGAAGGTGTGAAATACATCGGTATGGCACACGGTATGTTGTTTATTACCTATATCATAATACTTATAGGCTCAGCTATCAAAATGAAAATGCCTCTTTGGGCAATACCTGCGGGCGTACTCGGCTCACTCTTACCTTTTGGCCCATTTATATTCGATCATTTACTAAAAAAGAACTTGCAGGAAAATGTAAGTAAAGAAGCCTAGAACAAGCTCTGCTACAAATGCCACAAACGTATCTTATTACTCAAGATTATTTTTCCTAACTAAATCACAAGCCGCCATCACTCATCATGGCGACAAATGAATAACATTGAGCAGAAATTAATCACAATAAAACTTTAATTCAGACCAAGTATGAATAGCCTCACACTCCAGTTACTTTTCGAACTTATCTTACATACTATCGACAAACCCGTCTTGTTTAAAAGCTAAACAGGTTTTGTCATTCGCGATGGCTTTCCTGTTATCGTAGGGTATACCCCAAGGGAACCATCTAAAAGGCATCAAAAACCGATTAATAGACGACTTAAAATAGACTGCTGTAATGGAACTACTTATAACAGACTATTGTACGTGTTTATGTTTATCAGAGCGTGTCTACGAGCGTCTACCAAAGAATAAGATGCCAAGCGTACCAAAAACGAGCTTATACAGTTTGCTACTGATCATGATCACAAAATTGCCGCCTTCTATGTCGAAAACGAATCAGGCGCAACTTTAATACGTCCACAGTTAATGTAAGTGATCGATGATGCCTATGAAGGCGATATAATTTTGGTAGAGCAGATTGACCGCTTAGCACGTTTAAACCAAGCTGATTGGGATACTCTCAAAAGAATGCTATTAGAAAAGAATCTGGGGTAGTATCAAAAGAGCTACCGACCTCATATATGACGCCTCAATCTGAGAGCAGCACTGAATTTATGAGCAGCGTATTACAGTCCATTAATTCGATGATGCTTGATATGCTCGCTGCTATTGCTAGAAAGGACTATAAAGATCGACATAACCGTCAGGTGCAAGGTATTGCTCATGCTAAGACAGAAGGTAAATATTTAGGGCGTAGGAAAGATACCGAAAAGCGTAAGATTATTGCTAGCCTCCTAAAATCTGGGCATAGCTATTCTGAAATACAAGCTACAGCTAAGTGTTCGCGTCAGCTGATAGCTGTTATAGCTAAACAAATACTCAAATACTCAAATACTCAAATACTCAAATACTCAAATACTCAAATACTCAAATTTTAGGAGCTGTAATAATTCTTGTCAAACAAAAGTAATCTGTTATCAAAGTTCCTTTAACATATTCTATTTTTAGTAGTTTATTAGCTTGAATAGGGTCAAGAAAAATATTGATTACTTTTCAGGCTACGGTATTTTCGCCGAATCGTTTTACAAACGAATCATCATTGGAACGATAATATTGAGACTAGCTTGAGCTTGATTATCAAGGCAGACTTTCCTGCGTATAGCAGGGTTCGTCTAACTATTCAAACCATCTGCTTCATCTTTAAAGGTCTCTACAACGATAGAGAAAATATCGTCCCAAACCTCATCATTTGCCAAAAACGGATAATCCTTCAGTAGCTTATTACTTTTAGCACCCTTATTTTGTAGCATGCTGCGAATGATTCTATCGGCATAGCTGTTGGGCATCTCAACAATCTCTTTTATCGCCAGTCGTGCATGGTCATGCTTTCTTAGGTACTGTGACTCGTTATGCATCTCTTTTTCAATAACATGAGCAATCAGTCCTGATAAGTACTGAACGTGAGGCGTTAGATCCATGAAGCGCCATGCAGGTTGAATCAGGTGAGTATTTCCAAAATTTAAGTTTGAGCGAATACCATCAGGGTAGGTAACTGCCTGTTTATCAAAGCTGTAATGATCACGGATTTGCTTCATGAGCGGCACAGAGACACGGTCTAAAATCTTATCATAGGCATGCCGGTCTGAGGGATGCTCGGCAATGGCTTGTGATATAGGTAGGATAATCGGCTCATGAATGACCTGGTCTCGCCTGAGGACGTCATTAATTAAAAAGCGATGTACACGGCCATTGCCATCCGCCAGCGGATGAATATATACAAAGGCAAAGGAGGCAACCGCACTACGCATCAGTGCTGATTGTCCCTCAGTCTTTTCCATAAATACCTGTAATCCTTCTAACTTATCAGCAATGTCATCAGCTGGTGGAGCAATATAATGCACAATTTCTTTAAAGCCATTGACCTGAGTATGCGACACAAAAACTGGTGATTGACGGACACCATACTGCTGGATAACCGTTTTGCTACCGAGTATCTCTTGTTGCAACTCTGCTAGTGATTCAGGATCAAGCGGAATGTCACCGGTGCCGGTACGCCGTGCCATCACATCGGCAAAACGTTCAATGCGTTTTAACTCTTTTCCCTCACCTTCTATAGTAAAGCTGGCTTTACTCTCTCGTAGGGTCATCCATACGGAGGCGCGCATCAGTAAGTCTTGCCCAAATTCATCGTTAAGTTTGTCAACCATTGTGGCAATATCGAGTGCAGCTGCTTGCGTAAAGGCCTCTGTTTTTACCAGCATCGGACAGAAATGACGGGTTCCTGCTAGATTGTCATTGATACGCCAGCGAGCGTTCTTGATGACCTGCGAAGGACTTGAAGTAACCAACTTCTTGGTATCCAAAGCATCCACATAGTTACCGCCTATATTACTCGGTACCTCTAAATGCTTATCCATGAGCCACTCATACAAGAAAGCCATTCTACGGGCATAGCTGCCTGTCGGCTCAGCGTTTACCCATGCTTGCACGTCATTTGCCCCTATCTGCTCAAATAGACGAACCAGTAACTCTAAATTCAGTACTTCATGACGCATGTGAAACTGTAAGTGCGCAATGATAGTGTCCAGTGGACGTGCGGTTTCCTGATAAGCGTTATGAATGACGTCACCGTCTTTATAGGTTTGTCTGCGCCCACCGATACTACTGCTGACATATAAAGGCGAAACCAGCTCTATGCTGGCATAACGGACAAGCCATGCTGCGCCAATAGGATCTGAGATAGGGGTATTCATCATGAGTGGCTCAAGCGATTATAGATAAGCCATTTTGCGCAAAAACAATTATGAATGCAATATAATGATTATTATAAAGCCTTATTGCATTAAAACGATTTTCTTATGACGTTGCGATGCCTTTAAATCAAGACCAAAGGTCACGTTGAGTCGATATTTAAAATACCTCAGCTATTGACCTGCTTTAAGACACGATAAACGGTAGCTACGCCAACACCAACCGCCTTAGCGATCTCTTCTTTTGTCATATTGTTTTGACTAGCCAATGCTTTAATACGATTGTGTTTTGCGGTATTGGCTTTCTTACCAGTGGGTTTATAGCCACTGTTGGCCAATCCTTGTTTAATGCGCTCTCTACGCTTGTCATTATCAAGCTTTGCCATGGTCGCTAATAAATCGATCAGCATATCGTTAATCACTTTTAGGATCTCACCTGTCATACCGTCACTCATCGTATGTGTGGTTGGTAGATCAGCCACCACCAATCGTAAGCCCTTATCTTTAATACGCTGCTTTAGAATCGAAAAATCATCTTGAGATAGTCTGCTTAATCTATCCACGCTTTCAACCAATAAAATATCGCCTTGCTCGGCGTCCTTTAGCAACTTAGCTAAGATTGGTCTATCGAGCTTTGTACCACTGAAGTGCTCAACGTAATCAACATAGCTATCACCATAGCGGCTACTGAAGGCAACCAAATCTATTAATGCTCTAGTAGCGTCTTGATCCTTAGTGCTGGCTCTCACATAAATACGAACGGTCATAATACCTCTTTGTATCAGTTAGACTTAATAATTGATGTTCATTGATAATAGCAAGATATTACTATCATTTAATATCAAATAAAAGTCAAATGATAGATAGGTTATCGTTTAGAAGTTTTATGTTTTGGGTATAGGTTAATGATAGGCTGACTAAGGTGATAAAACCACCTTAGTCTAATTCTAGGTAGGTTGTTAGCTTCTACATAGTTGATTTAGATAATCGGTCTTTTAGACGTACATTCATAAAACAGGTATATATTAGTGTAATGCCCTACATATATTTTATTTTTCGGTTGTCAAAAGCTATTATAGTCCCTTCTAATACATCAACAGCTTTATTATTAATTATGCTGCACTCTATGGCTCCTGAAATATAACTAATATCATTGCTGTTTGAACGAGAAAATTCACAATGAATTATTTGTTCTGCATCACAAACTATCGCTAAATTAGGGTTATGAGTAACCATAATTATTTGTCTCTTTTGCTTTGCTTCAGTTAACACAGGTACGAGTAAGCTAACTATTGTTTCGTTATCCAAGTTTTCTTCTGGTTGATCTAAGATTATAGGATTATTGTCTTTATCAACCAGGAGGTAGAAGATCAAAAGTAGAGCGCCTCTTTGTCCTGGTGAAAGCTGTTCTATTTGTGCATCCTGAAACATCAAAGTATATTGAGGTTTTAGATACTCTAGCCCAAATATGAAATCATAGACTTCATTAGCATTACGATCTTTCTTTAGTAAAGATTGTATGCCTGGTAGTTTTGAAGCTTCCTCAAGCCTCCCATGTAGTTCTTGAACTAAATTTATAAGAGAAGGTTTAGAACTTATATCATGCTTATCCATTAATTCTCTTAGTACCGCTAAGCTTTCACTCTCCCCTCTAAAATCACCGGCAGTTTGTTTAACCATTAAAAACAATCTATCGTAGATCATATCTAGGTTGCTTTTTAATTCTGACTGAAACTGCAGCTTATATTCGTTGCGTATTAGAGAATTACTTTGAATTAATTCTTGAACAGGTTTGAATAGAGCCTCCCTGCTGATACGTTGTTCATCTAGAATATCAAAAATTTGTGCGGTGATTGAAATTCTTTGGGTTTGCAACTCATCTCTTTCAATTGGCAAATCATTTAATTTTTCGAGCTGATGCTCCAATCCCAGTATTGTCTCAGGTAGGTCGTTTGATCCGACTATTCCAGCCTGTTTTTCTTCCCAAGTATTTAATAATTCTAGGTACTGCTGATAAGCCTGCTGTGGTCCATTTAATCTTGTATTTAAAGCGTTTCGTCTTAAAATTAAAATGTTTTTATTGATATCAAGATTTGCATCACTAGCTTTAATTCTTGTAATTTCAGTAGAAATATTAGTATCTGTTTCTGACAATATCAGCTCATGTACTTCTAACGAAAGCAAGCTTTCTAGAGTTAAATCTAAAGTTACCGCATCAACCAAATGATCACTTCTAAACTGACTCAGAGATCTTTCAACAACCTCAATTCCTTCTTTTATATTTAAATAAGACTTCTTCTTTGAAGCCAACTTAGTCAGCTTAATCTTATTTTCTTCTTGTTGTATATAGATAGCTTCTAATTGCCGATTTACATCTGTTAATTCGGCAGAGACTTGCTGTTGTTCTGCAGAAGACTCGATGGTTGGTTCAGAGACTTCCTCAGGTTTAGCCTTTGAATGCTCTTCAAGCAACCTATTCTTTTGAGTCAATTTCTCGCTAATCGTATTACGAGTTACGTCTGACATCTGTCCTTCAATATATGATATCTGATGATTGATCTTATGTAACACGCTTCTTAAACTATCAAAATTACTCCTCAGCGCACTTTCTTGTTGTTCGATAAGTTGTTCAAAATTATGGGCGCCTAGCCTAGTAGTTTCATTAGCATGAGAGAAAATAACAGCCCTCAATTCCTGTTCAAAAGAATTGGATTTACCGTCGACATGATCGTTACATAGCTCTTCAAAGTGTCCTTGAGGTATATACTTAACAAACTCAACATGTTCAATTTCTGGATCATCATTTAGGTTTTTTTCTAAAACTTGTTCATCTCCCCACATCAATTTTGCAATGAAATGTTTTGCAGGTACACCCACTTTGCCTCTGAAACGGTTTTTCTTTAAGAAAGAGAAATGATGACTTTGTTTTGAGTTGCCTACTAACGCAATAATATCTGCTAGTGCGCTTTTACCACTTCCTTTATTACCAATAATAGCAACCAAATCATTGTTTAACGTTAGTTTAGTATTTTCTAACCAGCGTTCATTAAATGCCGACAATGGAACTTTTGTCACCTCTAGCTTATCTATGAATATACTTCTATTTTCTCTTATCAACTTTAATTTGGGGGGCACTGCACCTATAAAAGAGCGTTTTGCAGGCTCTTTTATTGCTTGTTGTAATCCTTGGAAAGTTGGATTAGCTTTTATCCAAGTAGCTTTTCCTGAAGGGTAATCACCATATCCTCGTTGATCATCATTTCCTTGAATACCAATGAACCGATGCGCATCACTGCCAGAAACAGCTAGTCTTGGAGTATTATTTAATGCTATTTGGAAGTCATCAAACCACCGCTCATTTTTAGTGGTCTTAATACCAGAAAAAGCCTCCCAAATGCTAATATTTCTAGTCTCGAATATTGGCGAAGTTTTGAATAATCCTAAAACGTATACATAATGAGCATTACGCTCTATTCCAGTTAAACCATCACTAGTATCAAAAGGCATAAAACCTATAGCTTGTTTATTTTTTACTTTTGTTATGGCTTCCTTGTAACTTTCACAATTCAATTCAGCCATTATTGAACCAGCTTCTAGAGCATAATTTGTATGATCTAATACCCTAGATATATCTATGCCATGATGCCTTAACTTATCTTCAGGAACCGAACGAGCATAATCAATAAGAGCATCATTAGATAAATTTCTACATCCATCTCCTGGGAACTCTAGCTTCAAATTAGCTTTAAAATCTATGAGCTCTTGGTCTTTAATATTGTCAGAGAAAATTACATGTGCGTTTAATCTTCCTCCTTTTAGGGGTGACATTAGACGTAATTCTATACCAGGAAAAACTGTTTTTTCTAACTTTGGAGCATCGTCCTGCTTCAATCGATGCTTTAAAGCAAACCAACCATCAAAAGTCCAATAATCCATTATTGCAAATACTGCTGGTTCTGCTGAATTGAGTGCATTTATCATCTGATCAACTAATGGCGCATTTCTAGGATCACAAGGATCACTATTGAACTTCTGCCCAGTCCAATGAAACGATGCTGGCGTATGTATATGCAGATCCCATTTTCGCCATTCAGATCCATTAGGGTATTCACTGTTAATCATTAATACTTCCTATTTTTTAATGAACTATCTAGAATTCTCGATAAACATGATTTATTTGCAGAGCTTTCTATTGATTTAGCTAAACCTTCCCACCCACACCTTTAAACTTCTCAACGAAAGCTGCTATTTTCTGCAGAACACTTTGCTTCTTGGTCAGATACTGCGGGTTGAGAGGGTTTAGTTTAGGCAAGATAGCATTCAACTCTGTACCGTTCTCACTGGCGTACTCACGCTTTAGAGAAGCGGTAATATAACGCTTAGCAGCATCTTCATTCAGATTCTCAGCCGCAATCATATCTTTGACTTCACGTTGCTGCTCTACCTGAGCATAGCTAAAGAAGGCATCGATAATGCTGGATTTGTCAGGGATATTATCCAAGTTAGTTTGATTGATAAAATCTACCACCAAGCTTTCTTTGGCTCGGTTGCCAAGGCTTGCTCGAATCAAACGACGTACTTCTTCAACCAAAGCAGACTTGTCCTTGGTGTTTTTATTATGCTCAAAAATTAGCTCAAGGATATAATCTAGATTGATCTCCTGTGATTTGAGCAAGTCTATTTCAAAGACAACCTCATCCCAATCAATCGAAGACTCATCTTGCTGGTCACCCGCCTTTTCACGACGTAGCCAATCGCGTATATCGTTATAGGTTGAGCGATAATCTTGTACGGTACGTTCAGCAGGCACTTTAATAGTTTGCATAGCGGCTATCTCATCATCGTTTAGGTAATGCTCATCCTTAAACGTCTCAACAGCGTCAGCATCGGTCACATCCAAGTCTTGCAGTGCTTTTAGGCTTGCAAACTCATCATAGTTTTGTAATATATTCTCGACACGTAAATACTCCCCGAATAACAGAGATAAGACTCCTTCATCATCTGCTACCACACCATCGACCATATACAGATCTATATCTGTTTTAAAACTTGATAAAGCCATTTTATGACTTTCAATAAACATTTAGCATGATCCTTTATTCTGAGCTACTTTATTTGTAACTTACAGAAACTACCGTTCAACTATTTTCTCATCAATCATTTCAGTTAATAGCTCAGTCACTGTCTTTCGGTTATCAAGCGCAAACTTTTTGAATGCAATATACTTATCTTTGTCAATGTTAAAGTTTACTCGTGCCGTTTTTTGAGGACTATCGGTCACGTCTGACAAAGATAACTCATCTTTTACCTTCTTACTGGGACGACCTGCTGCTAAGCTCATCATTTACTCCTTATCAAAAAATGTTTTAACTTCATTAACCAATACCGTCATTTCTTGTACTGCATTACTGTTCACTGACTCAGTATCAAATACGGTCTTGCCTAATGCTGCGCTATTTGGATAACTTACACGCTGCATAATTCTACTATCTAACACAGGTAGACCGTACTCTAGTAAAACTGAAGCCACTTCCTTACCAATATTAGTATTCTGGATTGCCCTAGACACTACAAAGGCTGCTTTTAGTTTACCGTCAGTCATCTCTATACGCTGCTTTACTAAGTCTACTAAATCGCTAGTCGCCCAAACATCGTATGGGCTAGGCTGTACAGGAATTAATACAAAATCAGCTGCTTTAATTGCAGATAAAGCCAAACTAGTTGCTTGTGGTGAACCATCAATCACAACATACTCTTTATCAGAGACATTTTTTAGATCTTTATCAAGCGTAGGTCTATCGAGACCTATCACTGGTACTGGATTATCTTCATCTACAGCTCGCCAATCACGTGCACTGCCCTGCTGGTCACTATCTACTAGCAATACACTATGTCCTTGCAGCTGCAAGCCACGAGCTAATTGAGTGGCAATAGTTGTCTTGCCACTGCCTCCTTTTTGATTCAACACAGCAATGACTTTCATAGAGCAATCCTAATTTTGAGTATTTGAGTATTTGAGTATTTGAGTATTTGAGTATTTGAGTATTTGAGTATTTGAGTATTTGAGTATTTGAGTATTTGA
>NZ_JBQQEZ010000019.1:0-46914 GCF_052258425.1 Psychrobacter sp. T6-4 | reverse complement strand
ACGTGTCCGATGGTGCCGACGTTAACGTGGGGCTTTACGCGTTCAAACTTGGCCTTTGCCATGAGGTTTTCCTTTTTTGGTTAAACAATGAGTTGAGCATCTATCTTTAATATAATTTGTCTCATAGAGTCTGAATACAAATTAAGACGATACTATTAATCTGTTTTACTTTAAATACAGCAACTACAATAATTAATTATAACATTAGCTTTTAGCTTGTGAGCTTACTGTATCATAAGCTAAATCATAAGCAAACTGACAGCACTAAAAGGCAACACCTCAGTGTTACCCTGTCATTATCGCTTGCTATATGATAGTTATATCGATGCAAAACTTTATACAGTTATCACATATTATTTTTTATAATGCAAGCTGGATATACCAATAGGGCAAAACAGGCGTAAAAAATGAATATAAGTGGAGCTCATATCGAGAATTGAACTCGAGACCTCTCCCTTACCAAGGGAGTGCTCTACCGCTGAGCTATATGAGCATAGTTTAAATAACTACTAAAGAAATCTACAAGCTGTACTTAAAAAAATATCACGAAACAGTTAATGGTAATAACTGATTATCGTGATGAAAATTTTACGGTAAGCTGCGGTCAATGCCACGTATATGGAGCGGGTGGCGGGAATCGAACCCGCGTCATTAGCTTGGAAGGCTAAGGTGTTACCATTATACCACACCCGCAATAGCTCTTATTCAAAGTGACTCTTTACTTAACTGATATCAGTATTCAAAGAGGTCTGGCTATAGAGTATGCTTGGCGCTGCTACGATAAAACTTAGAAAATATGGTGGTGGGGGAAGGATTCGAACCTTCGAAGCTTTCGCGACAGATTTACAGTCTGTTGGGTTTGACCGCTCCCCAACCCCACCTAAGAGTGCTTTAAACAAAAATAACTTAAAAAAGTAAATTTGTAAAAAGCGGCATTATTGACTAATGCTTAAAAATGACTTTGAAAAATGGTGCCGACTGCCGGGATCGAACTGGCGACCTACGCATTACAAGTGCGTTGCTCTACCAACTGAGCTAAGTCGGCTTGTTCCTTCAAAGTGGGGAGTATTCTATCAAATATATCTTAGAATACAAGCCCTATTTGCACTTTTAGATGGTTTTTTTTATAAAAAATCTTACGCAGTTGATTATATTGTGATTTTTTAAGGCTTAAAATATGCTTTTAACATTTATTAAAGGTTCTAGTTTAATGGGGCCTTACTGAATACGCAAACCATCACATGCCATTTTTACAGCCTTAACTAATGCTAAGGCTTTTTTGTTGGTTTCATCCCACTCCGCCTCTGGTACTGAATCGGCAACCACACCTGCCCCAGCTTGAATATGTATCTTACCGCGGCGCATAACCGCAGTGCGAATAGCGATAGCGGTGTCCATATTGCCATGCCAGCCCAGATAGCCAACTGAGCCACCGAACACGGTGCGACGTACCGGCTCAACCTCGTCGATAATCTGCATCGCGCGAATCTTTGGCGCGCCTGAGAGCGTTCCTGCTGGGAAAGTGGCACAAAAGACATCAAGCGCGTCTTTATCTGGTAGTACGGTGCCTTCAACGTTAGAGGCAATATGCATGACCTGTGAGTAGCGCTCAATAAACATTTTTTCGGTGACTTTGACACTACCATACTCACAAACGCGGCCAATGTCATTACGCCCTAAATCTATTAGCATTAAGTGCTCAGCAATCTCTTTTTGATCAGATAACAGCTCACGCTCTAGTGCTAAGTCCTCAGCTTCATCACGGCCGCGCTTACGGGTGCCTGCTAGCGGACGGACGGTCACTTGCCCGTTCTCAATACGCGATAAAATCTCAGGGGAAGCTCCAATAATATCAAAGCGTTTGTGATCATCCAAAGTATAACCATGTACCAAAAACAGATAAGGCGACGGGTTTAAAAAACGTAGTGCGCGATAAACCGCTAGGGAGTCGCCAGTGTAATCTGCGCTCAAACGCTGAGCGGGCACCACTTGCATGACATCTCCTGCAAAGATGTAATCTTTAATCTTATTGACATCCGTGCAATATTTCTCTTCTCCAGTTTGTGATTCAAACTTGGGCGTTGGCATGGTCGGCGTGCTCAAATCTGCCATCTCAGCCAATTTATCTTCTATCTTCTCAAGCTCGCGAATTGCAGCGCTATAACCCTCATCACTTGTACAATCGGCATAGACAATAATAGATAGAGTATTCTCAAGATTATCAAAGACAATCACACTCATAGACAGCATAAGCCACATATCAGGCAGCGTCATCGGGTTTGGTGCATCAGACTGACCGACAGACGGCTCAATGACACGTACCATGTCATAACCAAAATAGCCTATAAGACCGCCGCTAAAGCTCGGTAGCGTAGGTATATCATCAGCAGTTGGCATCTTATACTGCGCCATCAGCTTACGAATGTAGTCAAAGGGATCAGCCACTGCGTTGACGCTAATGTCATTGTCTCGCTTGACCGTCATCTCGCCGTTGGCATATTGCAGCAGCAAGTCACTACCTAAGCCAATCATCGAATAACGCGCCCAGCGCTCCCCGCCTACCACCGACTCAAACAAATAGGCCGAACCACTTAGATCACGTACTTTGGAGAATACAGAAACGGGCGTCTGCGCGTCCATCAAGCGCTTTTTTATCAGCGGCGCATGACTAAAGCCTTGTGCTTTAAAAGCGGTATATTCTTCAAAATTCATCATAGCAAAGGGTCTCTTAGCACAGTAGTAGCAAAAGATAGTCGTTAATAATAGCGAATCAGTATAACAAAACTGACCGATATTATGAGTGCTTAAGACAAAATGTTTGCAAGCACAAGGAGTAAAAGCAAATGACAGTAACCATTAATTTAAGCATAAAAATAAGCTGCCAGACTTTATAACGATTTTATCGTTGTAAAGTCTGGCAGCTTAATAGCTTACCTAATTACTTATAAAACCTTAAATAAGCATTTAAAAAGACTAGGCGTTTGGGGCGAGCTTACACGCCGCCCATATTAAATAACCACAGTGCAATACCGATAATTAGGATAATAATAAACACCCAAATAAACCAGCCGCCACTTGGTTTTTTGTCAGTGCTAGCGGCATTAGCTGGATTATCGATTGCCTGATCCATCGCATTATTACCCGTCGTGCCCAAGTCGCGTGACCCGCCTAGATTAGCTGTTCCTGAGAACTGAGCGGTGGCTGCTTGCTTGGCGCGCAGTACTTCTGGATCGGCTTCTTCTTGTAGCTCAGTCGTTGTCGTTTTATCGTGTTCAGGGGCTACCGTATCATCGTGATAAGGAGCACGCTTGGTTGAGTGCTCGTCGGTGGTTGTACTGTCGGTATTTGTATTGTGGGCGGTATCTTTTGCAGGCTCAGTGGACATCACTGTCTCCTCGTGAGTGGGGGCATTGGCTGTAGGTGTCGGGGCTGATGTCTCATCTAACGCTGATGAATCGCGGCTTATCGGCGCATCAGTACTATTCATATTTGTTATATTAGTACTATTCGCGTCAGCGCTATTTATATCAGTACTGTCTGCGGCAGCGAGCACCTCAGTCACGATCGTATCTTTGACGATAGGCTCATCAGTTTGAGCTTTATGATCTGTAGGCGCTACACTATTAGAGATAGGCTGCGCACTATCGCTCGCTGCTAGGACTTCAGTCACCATGGTTTGTTTGACTACTGGCTCATTTGAGCTTGGAAGCTTCTTACTCGAAAGAGTGGTATCAGTAGTACTCGCTGTACTGTTAATATCAGCGGCATCATTAATATTAATTGTGCCATCAGACGCTTTGCTTTTATAACCTGTAGAGATTGTAGATTTTGTCGCAGCAGCGCCAGTCGCTAAGCTGATAGCTTCTGCAGTAGTATTTGCGTCAGGGCTTGCATCAAAGCTCGTATCAGAGCTAACGGCATTGTTATGATGCGTATCGACAGCCGTAGTATTGTCGTTAGTGATATTATTAGTAGTGGGGTTATCTAAAGTGTCGTTATTAACAGGACTTATATCAGCAGTATTCATGCTATCTATGCTATCTGTGCCTGTAACAGGCAGCTGTTTTGCTGTATCAGCAACCGCGAATACTTGAAAGCTAAAGCTGGCAAACCCAACAATGTCGGCACTTTTTAAAGCTCTTGATTGATTGCCATCGATGCGCTCATCATTGATAAAGGTGCCATTAGATGAATCTAAATCTTTGATATACAGCTGATCCTCAGCCACGCTAAGCAGTGCGTGATTGCGCGAGACTTCTTTGCTACCGAGCACTAAATCATTATCACTGCCGCGCCCGACCGACAAGCTATCAGTAATCGGCAACGTAAGATCACCCAAAGCTTCACTCAAGGCATCTAATTGCCAAGTTTTGGCTGCCAAATTATCTGATAACGTAGGATTGGTTGCACTTGCATTTGCTGTTTTACTGTCGTCCATATCGCTTGTCATGTTACTACTCCTTTTTATTGATTGCCTTTATTCTACCGCAACCTTTATCCTCTAGTGTTGAAACACTGTTTACGTTTTTAGAGCTTGTTTTGCAAAAAGCTCTAACCGCTCAACATGTTTACCCAATAAAAAAGACACGATATACGTGTCCTTTTTATAATCATAAATAGCTTAGTGTTCGCGCGTACTGCTAAAGGTAATCTCTGGATAACGCTCTTGCATGAGTTGCAGATTGACCCGAGATGGCGCTAAATAAGTCAAATAACCGCCACCATCGATCGAGAGTTGATCGTGAGCTTTTTTCTTAAATTTGGTCAGTGCCACCTCATCATCACAGTGAATCCAGCGCACTGTCGCAATAGAGACCGGCTCAAAGGTGCACTGAACTTTGTACTCTTCTTTGAGGCGATGGGCGACCACCTCGAACTGCAGCACGCCGACTGCACCTAGGATCAAATCGTTATTGATCTGCGGCATAAAGACCTGCGTAGCACCCTCCTCGGAGAGTTGCTGAAGGCCTTTTTGCAAGGCTTTGGATTTAAGCGGATCACGCAGTACCACGCGGCGAAATAGCTCTGGCGCAAAGTGCGGAATCCCCGTAAAGTTAAGCTCCTCGCCTTCGGTGAAACTATCGCCGATAGAGATGGTACCGTGGTTGTGTAGTCCAATGATGTCACCCGGATATGCCTCCTCTAATGCTTCGCGATCCCCTGCCAAAAACGTCAAGGCATCAGCGATACGCACGTCTTTACCTAGGCGTACATGCTTCATCTTCATGCCCTTCTCATACTTGCCTGAGCATACACGCATAAAAGCAATACGGTCACGGTGACGCGGATCCATATTGGCCTGAATCTTGAACACAAACCCACTAAAATCAGTCTCGGTAGCCAAGACTTCACGCTGCTCGGTTGGGTGTGCTTTTGGCGGCGGCGAATATTTTACTAGGGTATCAAGCACCATATTAACGCCAAAATTACCCAAAGCGGTACCAAATAACACAGGCGTCATTTCACCCGTCAAAAACTCATCAACATCAAAATCCTCAAGCGCCATTTGTACCAGCTCAAGCGATTCTTCGAAGGCGTCGAACATCAGCTTACCTAAGCGCTCGCGGATGTCTGGATAGTCATAACCGTCGCGAGTCTCAGAGACCGCCATATCGCCGCCGTGACCTTTTTCATACAGGTAGGTTTTGTTTTCGGTCAAGTGATAGACCCCAACAAAGTCCTGACCCATACCGATAGGCCAAGTGATAGGGATACATTTAATCTTGAGAACCGATTCAATCTCGCTAAGCAGATCAAGCGGCTCACGGATTTGGCGATCGAGCTTATTGACGAAGGAGATAATCGGCGTATCGCGCATGCGGCACACCTCCATCAGCTTGATGGTACGCTCCTCGACGCCTTTGGCACCATCGACCATCATTAGCGCGCTGTCAACGGCAGTCAAGGTGCGATAAGTATCTTCACTAAAATCAGCATGACCTGGGGTGTCAAGCAAGTTAACGATATGGTCTTGATACGGGAACTGCATAACGGAGGTGGTGATAGAGATACCGCGCTCTTGCTCCATGCTCATCCAATCTGAGGTGGCATGGCGATCGGTTTTGCGGCCTTTGACCTCGCCCACCACCTGAATGGCTTGACCCCATAATAGAAGCTTTTCGGTCATAGTAGTCTTGCCCGCATCGGGATGCGAGATAATGGCAAAGGTACGGCGTTTGGCAACTTCGCGAGCCAATTTAGTTGGCGTCAGCTTGGTCGCTGATGATTTGGTATCTGCGCTCATAGTAGGTAACTTATCGTTGAATACAGCTGATATATAGGAAGGATTTTGGTGCGCGTATTGTAGCGGATTTATGATTGAGATGCTATTTTTGCACAAAGGTAAGGAGGCGCTGCAACAATATACCTACTGATAATATATAAGATAATACGATAAAAAATAATTGGCTTTGCTACGCTTATTTTATTGGGGCGTTACCTTTGAGTTAGGGCATTCCTTATAAATAAACTTGCTCAGTATTACCTGCACCCTTGCTTCAAAAAACAATTGATATAAAAAGGATATCTTTATGTTATTAGAAAAAATCAAAACCCCTGGACTCTCGCATTTATCCTATTTGATAGGCTCAGGTACCAAAGCTGCGGTCATCGATCCGCGCCGCGACTGCGAGATTTATGTCGAAAAAGCACGCGCCGCAGGACTTGAGATCATCCATATCTTTGAGACGCATCGCAATGAGGATCTGGTCTCTGGCGCGCCAATATTAGCAGAGCTAACAGGGGCTAAAGTATGGCACGGGCCAAATCCTGAGCGAGAAGTCGTCTATGCTGACACCGCTCGCGAGGGTGATAGCTTCACTATCAATCAGCTTGAGATTCGAGTGCTTGAGACGCCTGGTCACACTGATGACCATTTGGCTTTTGCCCTATTTGATAGTGCGTACCCTGACCAGGCCGTTGGCGTATTTACAGGGGATGCCCTATTTGTCGGTGACGTTGGTCGTACTGACTTTTATCCCAAGCGTCGCCGCGAAGTGGCTGGTCTACTCTACGACTCACTACAAAAGATATTGGCCCTCGGTGATCAGGCGATGATTTATCCTGCTCATGGCGCAGGCTCTGTCTGCGGCTCAGGTATGGCTGATCGTGAGTTCTCCTCTGTCGGTCATGAGCGCCTTAATAATCCGCGCTTACAAATCGAGAGTCGCGATAAGTTCATCGATGCTAAAGTGGCCGAAAACCATTATCAGCCGCCCTATTTTAGACTCATGGAGCGCTTAAACATGGAGGGTTGTAAATCCGCGCCGCGCGTGATGCGTCCTCGCATACTGTCACTCGATGAGCTAGAAGATCTAAACGTAGATCATCTAATTGATATTCGTGAGCCGATGTCTTATGCATCAGGTCACCTGCCAGGTTCCATGAGTCTACCAGTCGGTATGATCTCAGCGTTTGCAGGCTGGTTCATTGGGGAAGGCCAAAGCGTGGCGCTGATTGCCTCTGATGAAGCTCAACTGGCTACCGCAACCGAGCATCTGGTGCGCATTGCTCTTGATAATATCGTTGGTAGTTACGTCGGTGTGGTAGCAGCTGCCAAGCAAGGCGAGACTATAGAGCAGACGCCTATGATTAATACCGCTTTAGTCAAAGAGCGTCTTGATAATGACCATCAAAAAGCGGGCTGGACGCTGCTTGATGTTCGTGACGCGGATGAGCGCGCATCTGCCGCTATTGAGTCATCAACGCATATCTATGTCGGTCATCTCAATGAGCAGTGGCAAGATCTCGATAAAGATCAGCACTACACGCTAATGTGCGCCAGTGGTCAGCGCGCGACAGTAGCGGCAGGATGGCTCGCAAGCCAAGGCTTTGCGCACATTGACATCTATCTTGGTGGTATGCAAGCATGGCAGGCGGCGCAGAAATAGAATAATCCTTATCTTTTGAACCAAACCTTTAAACCAAACCTTTGAACTAAGCAAGGGGCTCAAGATAAGGCGCACTTACAAATTATAAGTATAGTTTTACCTGTGCTATATAAACTAACCTCAATATTTTGCTACTCTGAATAGGTTATTTTGTGATAACACCTATCAATAATAAATAAGGACAATTATGAAAACTTTATACTCTACCAAAGCCACAGTCACAGGCGGCCGTACTGGTGACGCCTCACTTAGTGATAGCGATCTAAAAGTAAAAATGGCCCCTCCGGGTGGCAATATGGAAGGCAATAATCCAGAGCAATTACTCGCGATGGGCTATGCTGCTTGCTTTGATAGCGCTTTGGGCGTGGTCAAAAAGATGGAAAGCGCAAGCTTTGGCTCAACGACCGAAACGACGGTTGATCTCATTCAAGGCGGCGATCATGACTATAAATTAGCGGTCAAGATTCATGTGATTGGCGACAGTACTGAAGTCTCAAGCGATGAGTTCCAAAAGCTGGTTGAAAAAGCCCATACCGTTTGCCCTTATTCAAAAGCTACCCAAGGCAATATCGATATCGAAGTGACATCAGAAGTCAAATAAGGCTTTTATATCCTAATATAGATAGTATACTAAAGATGGGAACCCAGTCAGCACTGGGTTCTTTTTTTATGTCTGGCGCAAACGTTTAGCCCCTATTAAAAACATACACTTATTAACGCTTAAGCCATTCGGCACGCGCTGATTTTATCGTTATAATAGGTCATCTTTTTTATTTTATATATAATAAGTGGCCTTTATGACTGACAATAATCACAACTCACACTCCCCGATTAATCCTGATTTGCGACCTAATTTTGAGACGATGCCCAAAGTGGCGACCATGGATACCGCTCATGTGGACAAGGACCAGCCGCCCTTTATCTTGGTCGATGGCTCCTACTATCTGTTTCGCACTTATCATGCGCTGCCCAAAACGATGGAAAACACCCAAGGGCTGATGACCAATGCCATACGCGGCACGCTAAACGCCCTGCTTAAATTAATGCGCCGCTACCATCCGACCCATATGGCGGTCTGCTTCGATACCAAATCGCCAACCTTTCGCCATGCGATGTCCGAGGAATACAAAGCCAATCGTCCCAAGATGGATATTGAGTTGGCAGAGCAGATACCTTATATCCATCGCTTAGTCGCCGCTTTAGGGATTCCGCTACTGCGTATCGAAGGCGCGGAGGCTGATGACATCATAGGTACACTCGCCTATCGTGCAGTATTTGAAGGTCATCATGTAGTTATCTCGACCGGTGACAAGGATATGATGCAGCTGATTAACGACTGCGTCATATTAGAAGACAGCTTTACAGGTAAAATTACTGATAGCGCAGGCGTCGTTGAAAAGTTTGGCATTGAGCCGCACCAAATGATTGATTTTTTGACCTTGATGGGTGACTCATCCGACGGTATTAAAGGCGTGCCGGGTATTGGTAAAAAAACGGCAAAAGATTTGCTCAACCAGTACGGCGATATCGCTACCATGTTAGATAATGTCGCCGATATAAAAGGTCGTGCAGGCAAAAACCTAGTCGAGCATGCAGCAGATATTCCGATGAATGCTGAGCTTGCCACTATCGTAACGGACTTAGATATCGGCCAAGACTGGACAGATCTAAAAATAAATACTGACCCCTGCGCTCATATTGACGAGCTACGCGCCCTCTATAGCGAGCTTGAATTTAAAAATGAGCTGGCCTCCCTTGATCACCCCAATCACCCAGCAAACGGCACTCAAAGTGTGGCAGATAGCCAAGCAAACGCCGAATCACAAGCCCAAGTCGCCAAGTCACTTCAGTCCACCAAAATCGATAATATCAAAGACAGTAAAAGCCATGACAAGGCTTGGCATACCGTACTTGACATGCCAGCGTTTGAGAGTTTGGTCGCGCAGTTAGAGCGCGTACCCTACTTCGTTGTTGATACCGAGACGACCAGTATTCATTGGCGACAAGCTGAAATCGTCGGTCTGTCTTTTGCTTTGCAAGCTCATGAAGCCTATTACGTACCGCTCACGCACAAGCTTGAGGGTGATGAATTACTTGGCAAACAGCTCGACCGCGATACGGTACTAGCTAGATTAAAGCCGCTACTAGAAAACTCAGACATCGGTAAAATCGGGCAGCATTTAAAATACGATGCCCATATTCTGAGTCACTATAACATTAACCTGCTCGGCGCTATTCATAGCAGCCCCAATAACTGGGCGATGGATACGATGTTAGCAAGCTATGTCATCAATGCCGCCGCGACTCGCCACGGCATGGACGACCTAGCGCGTCACTATTTGCATACCCAAACCATTAGCTATGAGGACGTTGCAGGTAAAGGGGCTAAGCAAGTCAGCTTTGATCAAGTCGCTATCGATATTGCCAGTGACTATGCTTGTGAAGACGCAGACATCACTTATCAGTTGTTTGAATTGTTTAGTGAAACCCTTGCCGATGATGAGAACAATACGCGCCTTCTCACCCAACTTGAAATCCCCGTCGCACAGATACTGTGCCAGATGGAAGCTCAAGGCATTTTGATCAAACGCTCGTTTTTAAATGAGTTATCTAAACGCTTTGATGAAGAGATCATCGCGCTTGAGGCACAAGCTTACGAGGTCGCAGGTGAGGAATTCAATTTAGGCTCGCCCAAACAACTTGGCGAGATGCTCTTTGACAAGCTTGGCGTCCCTGGTGGCAAAAAGACCAAATCAGGACAGTACTCTACGGGCGAGGCGGTACTATCTAAAGTCGATCATCCACTGGTCGATATTACCTTAGAGTATCGCGGACTCTCCAAGCTCAAAAGCACCTATACCGACTCGCTCGATGCAGTCGCCGATAGCGAGACTGACCGTGTCCATACCAGCTATCATCAGGCGCTGACTAGTACGGGGCGCTTGTCTTCAACGGATCCTAACTTACAGAATATCCCTATCCGTACCGCGACCGGTCGCCTGATCCGCCAAGCTTTTATCGCCCCAAAGGGCCGCGTCATCTTAGCGGCGGATTATTCGCAAATTGAGCTGCGTCTCATGGCGCATTTCTCAGGCGATGCCAACTTAACCCGCGCCTTTAACGAAGGTCTTGATATTCATACGGCGACTGCAGCTGAGGTCTTAGGCAAAGCGGTCGACGAGGTCAGTGCCACTGAACGCCGTAATGCCAAAGCCATCAACTTTGGTCTGCTCTATGGTATGAGCGCCTTTGGCTTAGCTAAGCAGCTACAGATGAGCCGCAATGAGGCACAGGAGTACATCGATATGTACTTTGATCGCTATCCTAGCGTCAAGCAGTATATGGTCGATACGCGAGCCAGTGCCATGCAGCGTGGTTATATCGAAACCATACTTGGGCGCAAACTCTACACCCCAGATATCAATCATAGTAACCGTATGGTCAAACAAGGCGCAGAACGTGCGGCGATTAACGCGCCATTGCAAGGCTCTGCTGCCGATTTGATCAAGCTTGCGATGATCGCTGTCGATAAAGTACTGCCAAAAGAGCAAGCCAAAATGCTCCTGCAAGTGCATGATGAACTGGTCTTTGAAGTCGATAGCGACAAGGTCGATGAGATAAGCCAGCTCATTACCGACGCTATGCAAAATGTGCTTAGAGAGACGGCAAAAAGCATGGGCTGGGACGTTGATTTTGCTGTGCCCTTGTTGGTTGAGACAGACAGCGGCGAGAATTGGGATGAGACGCATTAAGTACTGATTTAGATTGGATTTCGGCGTGGGGTGGGTTAGCTTTTTCAAGCTTTAAGAGAGCGAAGCTAAAGCGTAACCCACCGATTTAATATTTAAAACGACATACTTGATAACACCAATACTAGATTGTCGCCATAAAATGCGGTTGAGCCGTGACTGCTTTGCTCAAGCATGCAAATACCAGCACAAGGCGTCACCAGCGCCCTTTTTAATATACTAATCTGACAGTATATAAATTTGATATTCAAAAAACCTTAACCTTATCAATGAATTAATTAGTCAATATTTACAATAGCATGACATTATATTTGGCGATATAATGCGTCTTTTAAACTTAACCTCTAAAGTAATAGTAGAGATAAGGTAGACCTAAGTATTGTATTGTCTTTGCCTTATCGTTTAGGAGACGTCCCATTTTTACCGAAAATGGCATTATTGAAATTGCAGGCTCTATCCTATTAATAGCCTGTCTACTACGCTGCGTGCAATACGCTATCAAAAGCGATATCAAACAAGGTCGCTACTTTTGGCTGGCGTCTGTTTTGGTGTTTTTTACGGTGATACGCCGTGAGCTCAATCATCTACCAGAACTTGTGATACCGAGCAACCTGCTGCTGTTTAATCATAGCTATGAGTGGTGGGAGGATATGGTATTGCTACTCATCTATGTCGTAGCTTTAGGACTGTTTATATATTCTTGGCGTTACCTGTGGTCGATGCTAAAGCGCGTGCCTGTGTCTTTGTATCTCATTGTTGCCCTGCTGGCGATACTGCAATATATGGGCGAGAATACGATTATCTTTTCAGAGAGTATCGGTGTGGCGGTGGAAGAGCTGACTGAGGGCGTGGTATATGCTATAGCACTCTGGTATCTATGGACGTTTACACTGCGTGAGTTTGAGATGCAATTGGCAAGTCGTTCAGACTCTACCTTGGTTAGTGAATGACTTGGTTAGTCAACATCACAGTTAGTCAATAATATAAACAAAAGTAAATATATAGTACTCGTAAAAGCCCTGCGCGGCCCTGTAAAAAGTAGTAGAGTGACTAAATAGATAACTGTAACTTATCACCCTACTCTCGATTAAAACATGGTTACCCTCACGATAAAAAGGAGATACACATGAATATATTAATCACAGGTGCATCACGTGGTATTGGTTTGGCAACAGCTAAGCGCCTAGCGGACAAAGGTCACAGCGTTGGGCTGTTTGCGACCAATAATGCCACTCTACAAAACGCTATCGAAGACAAAACCTTTAAAAAAGCTATTAAACAAAATCGCATCATTACAGGTGAGCTTGATGTGGTACAGCCTGATGCTTGGGATATGGCTATTGATCAGATGATCACTCATTTTGGTAGTATAGATGTGCTCATCAATAACGCAGGCTTACTTGTTAGTGGCACTCTGCCATCGACAGATCTGGCAGATCAGCTCTCGCTCATAGATGTCAATTGTAAGGGCGTGCTTATTGGCTGTCATAAGCTTGCGCCGCATTTAGCCAATAGCGAACATAGCAAAATCATCAATGTATCCTCAGCATCTGCGATTTATGGTCAACCCGAAGTCGCTACCTATTCGGCCAGCAAGTTCTTTGTTCGCGGTCTGACTGAGGGCTTAAATATTGAATATGCCAAACTGGGTATCAAGGTCATAGACGTTATGCCGTTATGGGTCAAATCCGATATGACTAAAGATCTAGAAGTGACGAGTATTGATCGCTTAGGTATCAATCTGAGCGTCGATGATGTTGCCAAAACCATATGTAGCCTGAGCTGCCGTACTAACGATAGAATATCAGAGGTCCATTATTCTGTTGGTATGCCAGCCAAGGTTATCCAAAAACTCTCGCAAGTTGCGCCAGACTCCTTAATACGTTTTGTCAGTAGTAAGGTCAGTGCTAAGTAATGATTTAGACAAAAAACAAAATGCATTTGCGACCACTTACTATTTTTGCCTACGCGCTATTTATGACGGCTGTTTATAGTTTATGACTACTTTTGTAGGTAGTCATTTTTTATAGGTCATCCTTACATATTTTGAACACACTATGACACCTTACTACTAGCGCAGCCATCCGCAAAGTTGCACACTGTCAGTCATAATTTTTTATAACATAAGGATTTTTATGGACAACTCAAAATCACCATTACCCGAAGAGATGGACGGTATCGATAGTAACAAGAGCATGGATATGGAGACTGATGATCAGCTGGTTGATTTAGACAATCCCATGCTGCATACGATAAATAATGATGATGTCATTGATAATAGTGCCGGGTTTGATAATTCAAAAGTTGGTACAGATGCTACGCAAGGCTTAACCCCTATGCATAGGCAAAATATTGATGAAGCCAATATCGATAACGTCTTAGTGCAAGACAATTTAGATGATAGCGATTACCCTGATATCGTCGATATTGCTGATTCAGATGCCGCCGAAAATAGCAACGACGATGATTTTTAGGCGTAATACTTAGTGTCAAAAAAGCCCGCTCGATACCATTGAGAGGGCTTTTTTTGTGTTACTATTTTTTATACTCAAAAACGAATTACACCCAGCCCTCAAGCGTACCTGCCCAGCCTTTAACGAGTGGCGCGCTCATAGCTTCTAATAGATCGATATGCGCGTCATCCATATTGAGCGCAGGGATATAATGATACTCCTGCCCGCCTGCCTCAATGAAGTTTTCACGGTTCTCAATCGCTAACTCCTCTAATGTCTCAAGACAATCTGCTGAAAATGCAGGACTGATAATCTGCACGGATTTGACCCCAGATTTGGCCCAGTCATCAAGGATAACATCGGTATAAGGCTTGACCCATTCTTGCTTACCAAAGCGCGATTGGAAGCTAATAATCCACTCATCCTCGCCTAGACCTAATGCATGTGCCACTTGCGCTGCAGTACATTTACAGCGCTTGGGGTACGGATCACCCTTGTCAGCATAAGGCTGCGGTATACCATGAAAGCTAAACATGAGCTTATCAGGTTTGCCATGCTTGGCTTGAAAGCGGCGGATACTATCGGCTAGTGCTTTGATGTAAAGCGGATGGGCGAAGTAATCTTTGACGATGGTGTAATTGGGCAAATTACGCTGTTTTAGTGCCCATTTATTGATCGCGTCATAGACAGCGCCGCTTGAGGTCGCTGAGTACTGCGGAAATACAGGCAGCAATACAAAGTGATCAACGCCCTCGCCTCGCAGTTCATCCATAACATCAGGCAACCCAGGATTGCCGTAGCTCATCGCTGCATGAACGGACACGCGAAAGGGTGCATTGGCAGCTGCTAGCCGAGGTTCTAATTTTTCAACCTGACCATTTAAGATGTTACGCATCGGTGAGTCTCCATCCCAAATACTCGCGTAAGCTTCAGCGACGCGTTTGGGACGCCGCGGCAAGACAAATAAATTGAGAATAATCGCCCACAAAAATCGCGGAATCTCAATCACACGTGGATCGGACAAAAACTGACGCAAATAGCGGCGTACGGCAGGCGCGGTCGGCTCATCTGGCGTGCCTAAGTTAATCAGTAAAACAGCAATACGTGGGGGCAATTTGGGTTTCATAGCAGCACACTTTATAACAGAGATTTGGGTAGCTTGGAGTCAAAACAGTCACTGGGTCTGCTTTAATCGTTAAGCTTTATTTAATCGCTTTGACTTTGGACAGGTTATAAATTAACAATAGCAGTCAAATTATACGGTCACAAGCTGCCGTTAGTGTAGCATGAGTGTAGTCTTTTATAGGAGGTATAGCCGCTTTATAGCGTGTGAAGGTTGTACTCCTAAGCGCATCGCCATACAATAGATGGCTATAGCGATAGTGATCGCCTTTTTACTGTCTTTTTATCGCCTGTCATCTTGTGAGGTAGTTTTGAGCGCACGCCCTGATACGAACAATAACGCTATGGCTCGCGAGCATTCCGACCATAAACTGCAGCCCTCAGGTGCTTCAGCCAGTTTAGTCGGCTCAGTCGGAATTGTCACGCCGCAAATCTATCATTTCGATGAGCCATTCACTTTAGAGTGCAATCGTACATTGCCAGCGTTCGATTTAGTATTTGAGACTTATGGTACGCTAAACGCAGATAAATCAAACGCTATCCTTATTTGTCATGCCCTCTCAGGCAGTCATCACGCCGCAGGTTATCACGAAGGAGATAAAAAAGCTGGCTGGTGGCACAATATGATCGGCCCTAGTAAGGCAATTGATACTGCTAAGTTTTTTGTCGTTTGTGTCAACAATATCGGCAGCTGCTTTGGCTCAACAGGCCCGACGTCCATCAATCCTGACAGTATAGACAAGGGTGAGGCGCAGCCCTATGGTCCCGACTTTCCGCTAGTCACCATCAAAGACTGGGTCGGCACGCAAGCGCTGCTCTCAGATCGATTAGGGATAGAGGTTTGGCATGCTATCGTTGGCGGCTCAATGGGCGGTATGCAGGCGCTGCAATGGTCGCTTGATTATCCAAATCGTCTTAAGCGCTGCGTGGTCATCGCCAGTACTCCTAAGCTGTCGGCACAAAATATCGCCTTTAACGAAGTGGCGCGTCAGTCGATACTATCAGATCCTGACTTTAAAGAAGGGCGCTACTTACAAGCGGGCACTTATCCGCGCCGTGGCCTGATACTCGCGCGCATGGTTGGGCATATCACTTATTTGACTGATGATGCGATGAAAGCTAAATTCGGCCGTGACCTAAAGTCTGGCAAATTTATGTATGGCTATGATGTTGAATTCCAAGTGGAGAGCTACCTGCGCTATCAAGGTGAGCGCTTTAGTGAGAACTTCGATGCTAATACTTATTTGCTAATGACCAAAGCCTTAGATTATTTCGACCCAACTCGCGGTCATATAGAGGATAGCGAGACTAGCGTAGAGACAGATACAGAGATACAAAACAGTCAAAGCCAAAACGATCAACGTGAGCTTAGCGCGCTAAAAGCTGCCTTTGCCCATAGTGAGTGTCAGTACTTGGTGGTGTCGTTCACAACCGACTGGCGCTTTGCACCCGAGCGCTCACAAGAGATCGTTGATGCGCTGATGGCAACAGGCAAACCGGTCAGTTATCTCAATGTCGACGCCCCGCACGGTCATGATTCGTTTTTGTTCGATATTCCGCGTTATATGGGTGCGATAAAGGGATTTTTGACTGCGCCCTTTATCACTGCCAACCGTACAGGAGCACGCTTGTGAGAATGGACTATCAATTAGCCGAGCGCTGGATTGCCGCAGGCTCTCATGTGCTGGATTTAGGTTGCGGCAATGGCGAGCTACTTGCGCACTTGCACACACAGCTTGGCGTCACAGGATACGGGCTTGAGATTGATGAGGACAAAATCAACGATGCCATAGCTAAGGGCCTATCTATCGTCGAGCAGGACTTGAACGATGGCTTAGCGCGTTTTGCGGATAATAGTTTTGATACGGTGGTAATGGCGCGCGCCTTACAAGCGGTCAAATCGCCCGATCTATTACTATTAGATATGTTGCGCGTGGCAAGAGAAGCCGTCATTACCTTTCCCAACTTTGCGCATTGGCAAAACCGCATTCACCTTGGGCTCAAAGGACTCATGCCAGTTTCAGAAGCGCTACCGTATGAGTGGTACAACACGCCCAATATCCACTTGTGTACCTTTAAGGACTTTGAGGCTTTGTGTGCTGAGCATGATATTGATATTATCAATCGTTTTGCTGTTAGTGATTCTGATAAGCCTCATAGCGCCCTGATGACGACGCTGATCAGACAAGCGCCAAACTTACTCGCCGATGTCGCCATCTATAGAGTCACTAAGCGCTCGTCAAACGCTTAACGAGAATATCCATTTAAAAATATTGCGCTACTGTTATAATCCTCCTTACTTACTGCGTAGTTTTATCACTTTAGAGACTGCGCAAAATCTTTCCTAGTAGCAGGCTAAGTATCTTTTAACTGCAACGATAATTAGAAAACTCTGAACAAGGTTAAGCTATACTTATACTTATACTTATACTTATACTTATACTTATAACAGTAATGTTAATTACCTTTGTTGTGCCAAATACGAATCTGTATAACTTTGTTACCAAATACAAATAAAAAACCAGTGTTAAAACAAGTAATTAGTATTTGAGTTTTGTAACCTTGGATGGTAAGCTAATCAAATATTGTCAATTACGACCTTTATCCGCCGCTTTACTATTACTTATGGATCTAAAATCACTTAATAGTTCAATGAGTTGCTGTCACTATAGGTCATATAGCTACTAATGCTATTTAAAATTCTAAGCTAAATGTATCCCATTAACTAACCGCCCTATTTTGGAGCCGCTATGAAACTATTAAAAGCTGCCTTGTTTACTGCCCTTTTTTCTTGTGCAGGTTTAGCCAATGCTGAACTGATTGCTAATATTCCATTAGATACCTCACGCTTTGAGCTGATGCCTGTCAGTGAGCTATCTGCTCGCGCCGCACAAGGTAATGATCATGCGCAGTTCTATCTAGCCAAACGCTTGCAAAAAGGTCAAGATGTCGCTCAAAACACCTCAAAAGCTATCGAGTGGTATACGCGTGCAGCCGAGCAAGGCGTCGCGCCTGCCCAGCTTAATCTCGCTATCATGTACTTGCGCGGCGAAGGCGTCCAGCCAAACATCCAGCAAGCTCGCAAATGGTTAGAAAAAGCGGCGATGAGCGGAGATAACCGTGCCAGCTATACGCTTGCGCTACTCGATGAAAAGCAAAAAAATCTAGTCGACGCTTATAAGTGGTATGATCTCGCTGCTCGCGATGGCATGCTCGATGAAAAGGTACGTAGTAAAGCCCGTGGAAAAATCGGTCAGTTGGCATTGAATCTATCTAGCTCAGATATCGCTAGTGCCCGCTCTAAAGCGGATACTTGGTTTCAAAGTAAATAAGTCTTTTATAGTTTAAAACCATTTAGTCTAAAACCATCAAAATCCAGCGTATATGCTGGATTTTTTGTGTTTGAGGATATATAAACAGCTACTTTCTTGGTTCGCGCCCCATCGTATAAAACTCCGCATTAGTCTGCATATTCATTGCGATAACCATTCTATTGGACAAGCCAAAGAACGCTGTGATGCCAGCAATATCTAGAATATCCTCATCATCATAGCCGTGCTCTTTAAGATCTGCATAGTCTGAGTCTTTGATTAGTTCTGGGGTGCCAGAGAGCTTCATCGCAAATGCCAGCATCGCTTTTTGGCGAGCACTGATCGGCGCATGCAAGTAGTTGATCGCGATTTGATCGGCTAACAGCGGCGCTTTGGCAAATATGCGCAGCAGTGCCCCATGAGCGATGACGCAATACTGGCATCCATTAGCGGCGCTGGTAGCGACGATGATCATCTCTTTTTCAGCGGGGCTCAGCGTGCTGCCCTCTCGCTCCATAATCGCATCGTGATAAGCAAAAAACGCTCTAAACTCCGCAGGACGATATGCCAAGGTCAAAAACACATTTGGGATAAATCCCGCTTTTTCTTGTACTGCCAGTATGCGCTCTCGAATATCATCAGGCAAGCTGTCTATATCTGGTACAGGGTAGCGACTAATCGGCGTGCTCGATGTAGACTCCATTGCAGTGTCACTCATAGGTCATCTCCTTTGACGGTGTGTTTGTTTAGTCTAGCTGTATAGAGGAGTAATAAGTAGTCCAAAACTCATCTTTTATAAATAGTTGCATTAACTGGCTTCGATAATAGCAATCTCATCATTGGTTAAGTCATATAGTTTATAGACCATTTGATCTATTTCACTATCGGTGCGTTCAATCTGGGCTATAAGCTGCTGCGCTTTGGTTTGCTCAGCTAAGAAATACTCTTCCCACTCCGCTTCATCGCTCAAGCTCATTTTGACTTTCTTTTTACCTAGCTCTTTGATTAACTCTGCGTACGTTAGCTCATGCCAGTTTTCTAGCTTTTTACTGAGTTTATCTATTTCAAACTTGCGTTGTAAGGTTCGGATGAACTTACCAGTTGAGTCCTGCAACTGCTCGTTTAGCGATAACATTAGATCGGCTTTTTGGACAAAGCTGTCTACAATATTAGGTAGTTTTGGTAATGGAAAGGGGTAAAGATATTTTGTTTTAAATCTAAAATAACCACCACGTAGAACAGTTCCCGTATTGGACAGATAAAACCATAAAAGCTTTGAGTTTAGAACAGAGAGGTAAAACTTGTAAGCAGATGTAGAAGGTTCTTTCAATACAAAAGAGTATATGGTCGTAGAGTGGTACATCTCAGCCTGATCAAAAGTCATGCTTGGGTAGTTAGCTATTTCGGCAGTCATAATTTTAGGCTGATTAAAATCTGTAATACTTTTCGGATAAATATACAAAAACCACCCTTCTTTATCCATTTTACCTTTTTCTCTATTACGTAGTTCTTTCTCATTATTTTTTAAATACTCATAACCTCGGGGATAGTTTGATTTAATAAAATCCTCTGTCATTATGCTATGTGTTCCATCTCCATTGAGAATATAAGGAAAAATAACATAATATTGGTTAGGCAACTGCATATACCTTGAAACGTCCTGTCCTTTTAACATAGGTTTCATAAGACCTACTTCAATCTCAACCTCACAATCTAAAGATTTTGAATAGCCTTTAACTAAACCACCTTCAATATGACCATCAATCAGAAAAATCTTATCTGCGCTAGTTTGTAATCCAACAAAGATTTTTGAAAATACGTCTTTGGCAGTAAGGGGTTGCTGATGTAATTTATCAAAAAGATTAACTTGAGTATTAGAGAGTAAGTTCCACTTATTTTGATTCAAATTGTCGTATGATAAGCTCGTCCAATCAAAAAGCTCTTGTATTCTTTGTGGATTTATAAAGCTAAACAGTATGTCGTCCTTTGGCTTTTTATCAAGCGTTAAAATACAAGTATAGGTAGTCACCTCAAAAACTAAATGTTCCTCAAAATGTAGTAAGCTTGATACAAGTTTATCTTCTGCTAGTAATCTACGAACGCCTTCTCCAAACTCAGAAATTAGGAATTTATGCGGTAATATTAATGAAACTTGTCCAGTTTCTTTAATCAAATCTAAAGAGCGTTCAATAAATAAGACATAAATATCATAATTCCCTATCGCAGACTCAAACTGCTTTTCATAATACTTAACCATTTCAGGATAAGCACTTTGAAGACCTTGAATCCGTAAATAAGGCGGATTACCAATCACCACATCAAAGCCACCTTTGGCGAAGACCTGCGGGAAGGCCGTTTGCCAGTTAAATGCCTTGTCTCCTGCGACATCTACATCATCAATCAATGAATTTCCACATTGAATATTATCATTGAGATTATTCAATTTACGTCTAGGCTGTGCTGTCCGTAACCACAGTGACAGCTTAGCAATCTCGACGCTCTCTTCATTGATATCGACCCCGAACAAGTTGTTTTCCAAAATACTGTTTTCGATATCAGGATAAATAATGCTATCGCCATAGAGCTTGGCATGTAACTCATCGATATAGCTGTGTTCAGCAATCAAAAAATTCAGCGCTTCATTTAAGAATGCGCCACTACCACAAGCGGGATCACATATCGTGATTTGTAGTAGCCAGTCTCGATAAGTCTCAAGCGCCGCAGATTGCAACTTGAGTATTCCCTTAGCTTTTGCCGTGAGTTTATTAGGCTTTACAAAATCCTCATCAACGATAGCCAGCTCGTCTTTTTTGTCTTTGCACAATTTGCCGACCGTGTTTTCGACGATATATTTGGTGATATATTTGGGCGTATAAAACACCCCGTCTTTTTTGCGCTTGGTTTGCGATTTATCGACCGCCTCGCCTGCTAGCTGCGCCTTTACCTCATCGAGTTCTGTAAGTGAGTTCTCAAAGATATGACCTAGAATATTGACATCGACTTCACTAGCAAAGTCATATTCTGACAGCGTTTTGATATGTGAGCCTAGCACCTTATCACTGATAATGACGCTATCTAGCAGCTTGTCGGTACTGAACAGTCCACCGTTATAGGCGAATATCTCGCTATGCTCATCCTTATGACCTTGATCTAAATAACCAAAATAGGCTTTGATTCTATCGTATAAGGGCACAGTCATCTTCAGCGTTTTTAGCTGCTCCCACTCACTGATGATACCTTTAGCAAAGTTGGCGGGTAGCAGATGACTGTCTTCTGCGAAGAAGATAAACAGCAATCGATCGAGCAGCTTTTGCGACTTTTGAAACAATACCAAAGCGTCAATATCAAGGTTGTTGGTGGTTAAATCTGCGAATAGCTCACGTTTGAATACAGAATAATCCTTGTATAACTGCTTAGTAATCGCCTCTTCTTGCGATAGTGAGGCTGATTTAATAGTGGCAGGTAAGTCGCACATGACGCTATCATGATTGAGTAGCAAATACAGCTGCGCAAAATCATCTTGGGTTAAGCCAAATAGATCAAACTCGATGAACTCAACCGCATTATCAATGTACAAACGCAGTTTTTGAAAGTTTGAGGTGATAACATAGCGACATTTGGGTTGATTGTTTTTGTACCCAAAAGCTTGCTGCTCAATCTTACTTAAATCTGTGGTGTTCATACCTTTTAGTTCAATCACGCCAATAGCATGGCCGTCTTTGAGTATCGCGCCATCTGCTTTTTTGCTGCCTGTTTGGTTTTTAAATTCAGTAGTGAGATTATAATTTGGATTGGGATTGAGCGTATAGCCAAAGACATCAACGAATAAATCACGCAAGAACCCTTCTTGATACTGCTCTTCTTTACTCACTCTTATATTGTCTTGCTTTAGCGGGTTTAAAAAGCATTGAGTATAGCGCTGCCACGCCGCCACTAGCTGCTGTTTATCTAATTGATTGACATATCTGGAGACAACAACAGACTGAAATAGAGACATACAAGCGCCTTAGAATAAAAGATAAAGTATTAACAAACGCTTACTATAGCAAGCTCTAGGGTTAGGATAAATAACTTTGCTAACCAAAAGGACTATGGGTGAATAATAAATGTCTGTTATTGATGCATATTCAAAACCCACCCCAAATTTGCTACACTACGCGCGCATTTATACATTCCACAATTGAATAAATGTTATTCATTTTTAAATCACTAATTGCACTAGGTTTACGTCCTAGCCAGCAGGAGACAGTATGAGCACAACTTTAGACAATACAACCTCAAAACAAGCGCCCGCCTACGATAGCGAAATTAACAATATCGTCGTCGCCGCTTTGTATAAATTTACTCGCTTTAATGACTTTGAAACCTATCGTCAGCCTATCCTTGATAAGATGACGGACAACGATGTCAAAGGTACACTACTTATCGCTGCTGAGGGTATCAACGGTACGATATCTGGTACACGCCTGGGCATCGATAATGTCTTAGAGTATTTGCGTAGTATTGACGCGATCGGCAGCTTTACGTTTAAAGAGTCTTATACCAACGAGCAGCCGTTTTATCGCACCAAGGTGAAGCTCAAAAAAGAAATCGTCACTATGGGCGTCGAAGACATCGACCCGCTACAGTCGGTCGGGCGCTACGTGAAGCCTACCGATTGGAATGCGCTGATCTCAGATCCAGATGTAACTCTGATCGATACGCGCAACGATTACGAAGTACAAATCGGCACCTTTGAAAACGCTATCAACCCTAATACTGATACCTTTCGTGAGTTTCCAGAGTACGTCGCAAAAGAGCTTGATCCTAGCAAACACAAAAAAGTCGCGATGTTCTGTACCGGTGGTATTCGCTGTGAGAAATCAACCGCTTATTTGCGCGAGCAAGGGTTTGAGGAGGTCTATCATTTAGAAGGCGGTATTTTAAAGTATTTAGAAGAAGTACCTGCCAGCGACTCTATGTGGCAAGGCGACTGCTTTGTCTTTGACAACCGCGTCTCAGTCAATCATGATCTAGAAAAAGGCGACTATGAACAGTGTTTTGCGTGTCGTATGCCGATCACTATAGATGATATGAATAGCGCCTCTTATGTCAAAGGTGAATCTTGCCCGCATTGTATTGACAAAGCGACTGACGCACAAAAAGCGCGCTTTCGCGAGCGTGAACGTCAGATGCAGCTTGCCAAGCAGCGCGGTGAGACGCATATCGGAAGCGACGTAAATGACATTATCGAAAAGCGCAAAGCTGCTAAAGTTGAGGCGCGTCTCAAAGCAGATACTACTAACCAGACAAACTAAGCGTATCGCTACAAATATTATTTGATTTAGAGAGTACCCATAAAAAAGAGAGACTATACTAGTCTCTCTTTTTTATTGCACTGTTATACCTTTTAGATTAAAACAAAATACGCACGCGAATGGTTTCTTCGACGTCTTTGAGCTGATCGAGTGCGGCTGTTGAATCATTGTAATCAACATCCATGACCAAATAACCAACATCGCCTTCTGTCATCAGGCTCTGCGCCAAGATATTGATGTGCGCTTCTGCAAACAGACGGTTGATTTGAGACAGCACGCCTGGAACGTTTTTGTGGATATGCAGCAGGCGATGTGAGCCCTCTTTGAACGGTACTGAAACCTCTGGGAAGTTGACCGCCGTTGCTGTATCACCTTGATCTGAGTACTTAACGAACTTCTCAGCGACTTCAAAGCCGATGTTTTCTTGTGCCTCTTGTGTTGAGCCACCAATATGCGGCGTCAAAATCACGTTATCAAATTTGCGCAGTGGTGACTCAAACTCTTCATCCGCAGATTTTGGCTCTTTTGGGAATACATCGATCGCCGCGCCGAGTACCCGACCCGACTCAAGTGCCGCTGCCAAATCATCAATCTCAACACAAGTACCCCGTGCCGCATTAATAAAGTAGCTGCCCTCTTTCATCTGATCAAACTGCTCTTTTTTCATCATATAGCGTGTACTTGGTACATCAGGCACGTGCAAGGTGACGATATCAGCGGTGGATAGTAGCTCGTCTAAGCTGCCAACTTGATGGGCGTTGCCTAGCGGCAATTTGGTGACGACGTCATGATAGATGACCTTCATACCGAAGCTCTCAGCGAGTACTGATAGCTGCGAGCCGATAGAGCCATAACCGACGATACCGATAGTTTTGCCGCGCACTTCATGTGAGTTTTTAGCAGATTTGCCCCAGCCGCCGCGATGCACAGTAGCGTTCTTTTCTGGGATACCGCGGTACAGCATGATGGCTTCCGCCAGTACCAATTCAGCCACTGAGCGCGTGTTAGAGTACGGCGCGTTAAAGACGGGGATACCCATCTCACGTGCAGCCTCTAGATCTACTTGGTTAGTACCAATACAAAAGCAGCCAATACCGATAAGCTTTTTGGCGTGCTCAAGTACGTCACGCGTCAATTGCGTGCGCGAGCGAATACCGACAAAGTGCGCATCTTTAATCTTTTCGATCAGCTCGTCCGTATCTAGTGCGTGACTCAGATACTCAATATTGCTGTATCCTGCGCCCTCTAATACTTTTAGCGCGTTGTCATGGACGCCCTCTAATAGTAAAAAACGGATTTTATCTTTTTGTAGTGATAATGCCATATGAGACCTGCCCTATAATTGGAGTCACTGTTTGTCATAATCTAAACAGTCGACGAGAATAAAAAACAATGCGCTTATCTTACACAAAATTGTCGCTAGGTGTTAGAGCATAATATGAATTAAGCTATAGATATTGTGACTAATAGTGACCTATAAAGGGTCAAACGCATTCTAAATATGTACTGGTAATGTGCTAATATTAGGGCACGTTTATAAGTTATCAAACACCAGCTATGTTACTTGTCCAACACATGACCCTTGCACCTAGTCGAGACTATTATGACTGAATCGATCACCGAAAACCTGCCCGCCCACGCGCGCACTCACGCCGCTGACCAAGCTGTGGTCAATGAGCCAAACCTTGCGCCAGCAGCGAATAGCGCAGCAGTACAAGCTATACTAGACGCTCTAATCACTACGCATAACTTTGATAGCAGTCAAATCAAGACCGATAGCGAGAGCCTTGTACATTGGGGTAAAGACTGGACCAAGCACTTTGCTCCTGCTGCCTCTGCTATTATCTTTCCTAAGACCACTGAGCAAGTGCAAGCGATCGTACTGCTAGCGAATGAGTATAACGTCGTATTAACCCCAAGCGGCGGACGTACGGGTCTATCAGCAGGCGCGGTCGCAGCTAATGGCGAGATTGTAGTGAGCTTCGATAAGATGAATAGTATCGGCAAATTTTATCCTGCTGATCGCTTGGTTGAGATTGAAGCAGGCGTAGTCACCGAGCAGCTTCAGCAATTTGCCAAGTCCAAAGATCTGTACTACCCTGTCGATTTTGCATCAGCAGGCTCAAGCCAGATGGGTGGCAATATCGGCACCAACGCAGGCGGTATCAAAGTCATACGTTATGGTATGACGCGCCAGTGGATTATGGGGTTGACAGTGGTTACTGGTCGCGGCGATATCTTGCACCTCAACCGCGGTATGGTCAAAAATGCCACAGGTTATGATTTGCGTCAGCTGTTTATCGGTAGTGAAGGTACGCTTGGATTTGTCACTCATGCGCAAATTAAGCTGGATCGTGCGCCGCAAGACTTAAATGTCATGGTGCTAGGCATGGATAGCTTTGATGATGTCATGAATGTGCTATCAGCCTTTCAAGCAAAGATTGATTTGACCGCCTTTGAATTCTTCGATGATGTGGCAATCGATAAACTCATGGCACATGGTCAAGTGCAAGAGCCGTTTGAATCGCGTACTCGATTTTATACTCTACTTGAATTTGAAGCGCCATACGAGCCGATTATGGATAAGGCTATGGCGATATTTGAGCACTGTATGAGCGAGGGCTGGGTCGTTGATGGCGTCATGAGTCAAAGCATAGCTCAGGCGACGGAGCTGTGGAAACTGCGTGAGTATATCTCTGAGACTATCTCAGTCTTTACCCCGTACAAAAACGATGTGTCCGTGTTAATCACTCATGTCCCTGATTTTATTGCTGAGATTGACGAGGTTGTCAGTCGTAATTATCCTGACTTTGAGGTGTGCTGGTTTGGTCATATCGGTGATGGCAATTTGCATCTAAATATTTTAAAGCCTGAACACTTAAGCAAAGATGCGTTCTTTGATGCTTGCCAAATCGTTAATAAGTACGTGTTTGAAATCGTGCAAAAATATGGCGGCTCGGTATCCGCTGAACATGGCGTTGGCATGACCAAAAAGCCATATTTGGAATATAGCCGCAGTCCGCTTGAGATTGAGTACCTAAAAGAAGTCAAAAAAGTGTTTGATCCCAACAATATCATGAATCGCGGCAAGATTTTTGATATGTAAGCGTCTTGATTAGTTCTAAATAAAAAAGACGCTAGACTTAACCGTTTAGCGTCTTTTTTCGTTTTGTCATTTGTATATAAAGCGTACTAATAGGTTAAAAGGTAGAGGCCTATAACGAGCAATATTGCCAAAAATCCTTGAACGATTAAAAACGCTTGGTGCGGCGCGGCAATGTGCTTAAACATATTACCCATGGCATTGTAGGTAATACCAGCTGCTTTTATATGCGGCGGATTATCAAAGGTTTGGATAGTATTAATAAACTGCGCAGTACGATCGGGCGTCCAGCCATGCGGCGCAAAAGGTAAAAAAGGCGAGAGCTGATCGGCTTGTTTTTTGGTTGCAGGAGACCAAAGCCAGCGCTCCAAAAATAGCAAGCGCATGCGCCAATCCTCAAAGCTGCGCTGACTGATGTTTTTTAGAGACAGTATCTGCACCTCTTTATGACGTCCGTCAGCAAAGATACGCTCTTGCAGAGTCAGTATCTCATCTTTTTCGCCCTCCAAGCACTGCAAAAAATGCCCGTTGCCATAACACAAAGTACCCGTTATGCCATGCTGCTGGTTGTAGCTGCGAGCATGCGCCTCAACTTCGTCAAAGACAGAGGACTTTAGACGTGATCTGAGCGTCATGCTACTGACATAAACCAATTGGATCAAACCATCCTTAGGCGTATCGCTCAGCTTTTTGACAGTTTCCATATGGTTTAGAGGTATTGGCATAGATAACATCCTAAGGAGCTTATAATTGTTATATGGTTCGCAGATTCATAAAATACTAAAGAAAAAGGTAAATAACTATCAAAAAATAGTAACTTATACCCTAGCATGGTTAATTGAGACTACTAATTTATATTTTATAGTAGCAGCGCATAGATGTTAAGTATTAGATATTAAATGACTATTAGGGTTACAAGGACTACTAAGGATAACTGGAAATAGAGTATTGAGATGATATGATAGCGAATTAAATAATTGTGAATAAAAATGAGTGCAAGAACATAATAAGTACTTGTTATTGTTAATTATTGTAACATTGTTACTGTATTCAAGATAACCATTTTTTGTAACTGACAGGACAACATATTATGAGCATATGTCGCTAGTTGTATGCACTCATATTATCAAGCAATAGCCTTCACGCTTATCACCACGTAGTTAATAAACAATATTATAGGATTTTTATGAGTAATATAGAAAAACCAGAAGACTTTCATTTAACGATTGCAGAGATTAAGAAAAAAGACTATCCCCAGCTCAAAGCTCTTATGGATAAAGTATATTCTAACCTTGGCGGTTCTTGGTCAAAAGCCACTATCCATGCTTTGATTGATGCCTTTCCTGAAGGACAAATTGCGCTATTTGATCACGACGATCTGATCGGTATTGTACTGTCTATGCGTGTCGATTATGCCAAGTTCTCTAATCCGCATACTTATGATGATCTGATTGGTCACAAAGAGATTATCAGAGATGATCCTAAGGGTGACGCTATTTATGGCTTAGATGCGCTCATTGATCCTGAGTATCGCGGTTATCGCTTGGGTCGTCGCCTGTATGATGCGCGAAAAGAGCTGTGCCGACAGTTAAACTTCCGCGCTATTTTGGCAGGCGGACGTATACCTAATTACTACAATCACAAAGACCTCACTCCTGGCGAGTACATTGACGCGGTCGAGTCGCGTGAGATTCATGACTCAGCGCTATCTTTTCAGCTCTCAAACGGCTTTATTGTCAAGCGCATCTTGACCGCATATCTACCTGATGACAAGCAGTCTAAAGGCTTTGCAACCTTGCTTGAGTGGGCCAATATCTATTATGAGCCCAAAGACTATAAGCCCAATACCCGTAAATCTGAGGTACGTATTGGCGGGATTCAGTGGCAGATGCGTGAGGTTGAGTCGCCAGAGGAGCTGCTACAACAAGTCGAGTTCTTTGTCGATATCATGGCGGACTACAACTCAGATTTTGCCTGTCTGCCAGAGTTTTTTAACGCGCCGTTAATGGGATTGTGTGAGTCCACCGATCAAAACATCGCCATTCGCTTTTTGGCAGGCTATACCGAATGGTTCAAAAACGAGATCTCGCATCTAGCGGTTAGTTATAACGTCAATGTCATCACAGGCTCCATGCCGCTACTTGATGAAAACGATACTTTGTATAATGTCAGCTACCTATGCCGACGCGATGGTACAGTCGAGGAGCAACGCAAGATTCATATTACTCCGCATGAGCGTAGTGCCTGGGTGATTGAAGGCGGTGACGAGGTCAAAGTGTTCGACACGGATGCCGGCCGTATTGGAATCTTGGTCTGTTATGACGTTGAGTTTCCAGAATTAGCACGCTTAATGGCACTCGATGACATGGACATTTTGTTTGTGCCATTTTGGACCGATACTCAAAACGGGTATCTGCGCGTGCGCCACTGTGCCCAAGCACGTGCCATTGAGAACGAATGCTACGTGATGATTTGTGGTTCTGTCGGTAACTTGCCGCAAGTGGAGAGCCTCGATATTCAATACGCACAGTCATCTATTTTTTCGCCATCAGACTTTGCGTTCCCGCATGATGCCATCATGGCAGAGACCACGGCTAATACAGAGATGGTGTTCTTCTCTGATCTCAATTTAGATAAGCTCATCCATGTGCGTAACGAGGGTTCAGTACATAATTTGCTCGATCGCCGCGATGATCTGTTTAGCCTAAAGTGGAAGCGTAAAGCAAAGATACCTGCCAGCAAACTAAGCGATAGCGAGCGCCGTGAAAACTCAGGTAGCGTACTATTGGGCGATCCACTGCAGGGACGCGCCGAAAAGTTCTAAGGGCTTAAGGTAAAGGTGAAAAGCTCACAAACGTATAGTCAAGTCAATGTAAAAGAGATGCAGCGAGGCTGGGACAAATTTTGCGCAGCATCGAGCAGCGCAGACACAGCACGCAAGTAAAGTTTGTACCAGTCTCGCGTTACAATCTAGTATATCTATCTCGTTTAGTACCAACTATACAATAACAAAACGGCTGATCATTCAGCCGTTTTTTATATCTAAGATCACAAAAAGTAGAAGAGCAGGTACTAAAATGACAGGTTCGCAAAAAACATTAAAACTTAGAAAGACACCGAAACAAAGGGGGCTATCAATACTTAAAACCATACTTATCTATGGGACGATATTTGCGCTCATCTATACTGCTGTGAACTGGTGGCGACAGCCTGTCATGCCGGCCGATCCACAATTGCAACTGACAGACTATCAAGGACAACGCCTTGATCTTGCGGCAATGAGTACCGATAAGCCGACGCTCGTATATTTTTGGGGAACTTGGTGCCCGATATGCACTTATACTTCACCAACTATCAATAAGCTGGCGGTGGAGAATAACTACCCTGTCGTGACCGTTGCCATTAAGTCAGGCAATAATCAAGAATTATCAAACTATATGACTGACAATAATTTTGATTTCACGACGATAAACGATGAAGAAGGACGTATCTTTGCTGACTGGCAAGGACAAGTGACGCCGTCGTATGTGGTCTTAAAAGATGGTAAAATGACGCAAGGACTCACAGGCATTCAGCCGCTTTGGTCGCTTAAATTACGGTTGTGGCTGAGTTCGGTTTTTTGAGTCGACTGACAATGATTTAAATAAGCCTACCTTTTTTGCAAAAAAGAATTTAGTAGGCTTTGTTTTATGATAGTAGTTAACCGATCAACTCATCCAAATCCTTATACTCATATTCTAAATCTTCAGCGACCGCCTCGTAGGTCATATGACCTTGCATGGTGTTAATGCCTTTTGCTAGTGCAGCATTATCCATACACGCTTGCTTTACGCCTTTTTTAGCGAGTGCTCGTACGTAGGGTAAAGTCACGTTCGATAAGGCTAAGGTTGAAGTACGCGGTACCGCGCCTGGCATGTTAGCGACGCTATAATGAACAATACCGTGCTTGGTATACGTAGGATCGTCATGGGTTGTGATGCGATCGGTCGTCTCAAAGATACCGCCTTGATCGATGGCGATATCGACGATGACGCCCCCGTCATTCATAGACTCGATCATCTCTTCACTGACTAGTTTGGGTGCAGCCGCTCCTGGAATGAGTACCGCGCCGATGACCAAATCGCTATTTTGTACGCACCTAGCAATATTGACTTTGTTGGATACTAGCGTCTGCACCTCATTACCAAAGAGCTCAGATAATTGCTTGAGCCGTTTGGGATCAAGATCCAAAATAGTGACATCTGCGCCTAAACCGATTGCCATTTTTGCCGCCTCCGTACCTGAGACGCCGCCACCGATGATAGTGACCCGCCCCTTTTGTACGCCCGGTACGCCGCCGAGTAATATACCTTTACCACCATAAAAGCTCTGCAAAAACTGCGCGCCGATCTGTGTACTCATGCGCCCTGCAATCTCACTCATTGGCGTTAGCAGTGGCAGTGAGTCATCCTTTAGCTGTACGGTTTCATAAGCAATGCCCGTTACTTTATGTTCTATCAATGCTTTCGCCAGATCAGGCTCAGCGGCGAGATGCAAATAGGTAAACAGAATCAAGCCTTCTTTAAAGTACTCATACTCTGATGATTGTGGCTCTTTGACTTTGATGACCAATTGGGCATCCCAAGTCTCACTTGCACTGTTAACGATAGTTGCGCCTGCGTCTTTGTAGTCATTATCAGTGAACTGCGAACCCATACCAGCGTCTGTTTCAACGACAACCTTGTGACCATCATCGACCAAAGCACTGACTCCACTGGGTGTCAATCCAACGCGATTTTCATTATTTTTAATCTCTTTTGGAATGCCTATTTTCATAATTATCTTCCTTGATAAGAGTAATTTGACGGAATCAAAATTGAGCCAAGCGTGATGTTAGTTTAACGATTTACATTTACGACATACAAGCAATCATGACGCAATCTGCCAGATAACTCACTAATCGTAGCACATCTCTTTAGATACGTTTCTCTCCAAATACGTTGTTTACAATGTAAAGCGATCTCTTAGGAATGTTATAAAAAGCCCGTAGCGTAGGATATGCTACGTTACGGGTTTTTTTATCAATGACTCTAAGCGATAACCATCTACGACATAAAGCGCTGCGCCGATGGCATTTTGAGCATCAATATCCAGTAGATTGCGCCAGCAGGAATCAGGCTGGCATACCAAGAGATGCTAGTGAACGTCAGCGCAACCACAATACCGATCGCCATAGCGATGACTGCTGCCATATTCACCCCTTTATAAGGACCATTTTCATCATATAACTTATCGATATCGAGCTTTTGCTTACGCAGGAAGTAATAATCAACGACCAATATCGCAAATATAGGCCCTAAGAATGCAGAGTACGTTTGAATAAAGAGGTTGAGTCCTGCCGCAGACTCATCTTTGACCAGCTCCCAAGGAAAGGTTCCAAAGGCGAGCAACCCGACGATGACCGCCGCTGTTTTGTATTTGACTTTAAAGATATCCATCAAGGCATAAGCAGGCGGTACGACGTTATTTAGAATGTTGGTTGTGACCTGAGCAAAGGCAATAAACAGCATGGTGATGACCAGTAAAGGCTTGTTATCAACTGCGCTTGAGAACACTTTAATAGGGTCTACTTCACCCGTTGCGCTAGTCACCATGAGACCGATCAAGCCCATAAACAAGGCAGCAGGCAAGATAGAGTTTGAATAAATGACTACTTGACGGAACAATCCGACGTTCTCTTTTAATTCGCGTGAATAATCAGAGACGTTGAGCATCATCGTACTATAGACACCTAAAAACAGCATGGTCGCACCCCAAAAAGGCGTACCCCAAGTACCTTCAACATTAATCAAATTAGTTGAAATAGTATCGCCATATTTATTAATGACACTAATAAATATATAAATGAGAGAGCCGATAATAAACACCGAGCCGATGTTTTCAAGCCACTTGATACCATGAAAGCCCAAAACAGATAGACCAATCTGTAAAAATTGAAAACCGATGAAGAAAACGACGATATTGCTATAGCCAAATAGTGCATCAGATACCAAGTTCAACGCACCAGCGCCAATCCAGCTCTGAAAGCCAAACCAGACGATCGCAGGTACTGAGCGCACTAGTGCAGGAATACGGCTACCAGTGAAGCCAAAAGCGGAGCGCGTCTGAACCATAAACGGAATACCATACTTGTGACCGGCGCGGCCATTAATCATCAGCGCCGCCCCGATGACGGTACAACCTATAGCAATGGCAAGTACCACTTGCAGCAAGTTTAGCGTACCGACCAGACCTGAGCCGACGGTGAACGTCCCGATAGAAACGCAGCCGCCAAGCCATGCAAATAAATAAGACCAAGATCCCATGATGCGCGTGGTTTGCGGCGCAAGGCTCTCCTCTCCGACTCCCTTGTGATCCAGCGTTTTGATATCTGCCGCCGCTACGGCTCTTTTTGCGTCTTCCATGACACTCTCCTTCCTAAAGTGTGTAAATTGACTTAGCTCTTAATAGGCGCCGCATAAGCCCCAATCTTGCTGGTTTTTATACCGCTACCAATGAGTGCCTCGACCATACGCGTAGCCACAGTGACGCCGTCGATAACAGGAACGCCCGTCTCTTTCGTCAGCCACTCGGTCAAATCTGCCATGCCCGCACAGCCCAAAACGATCGCTTCGCAGTTGTCCTCACGTACGGCGCGCATAATCTCATCGCGTACTTTTTCGCGCGCGCCAGAGCCTGGCTCCTCAAGCGCCAGCACAGGTATCTCAGCTGAGCGCACGCGCCGACAGCGATGAGACAGACCATAGCCGTGAATAAGCTCTTCGATCACAGGTATCGCGCGCGGCAGAGTCGTCACCACGCTAAATGAGGTTGAGACCATACTTGCCGCCTTGACTGCCGCCTCACAAATGCCTAAAACGGGGCCTGAGAACACCTCACGGCAAGCGCCAATACCTGGATCATCAAAACAGGCGACTACGACGCCATCGACGCCGTCTGCTTCTGCTTGGGCCAAACGTCTAAGCAGTCCAGGCACAGACATCGCTTCGTCATAGTGTCCTTGAATAGAGGCTGGCGCATCATCCCCAGACGCGCCGATGATCGTTGTACCAGCGCTTGCTTTTTGACGAGCGCTCTCAACGATTTTGTCCGTCATGGAGGTCGTCGAATTAGGGTTCATGACTAAGATTTTCATAAAGGTTGGTTATCCATATATAAAGTTGATACAGAGACTGATTTGAATATCAAACAAAAGTAACTATATGCGTATATATTCATTGTTAACTGAAATTGTTAACAATACAACTAAAAATTAAAAAATGTTGTCGCCATGCATGCAGCGCACTATAATCGCGACTATGAATCTTATTAATACACTAGTAAAAAACGAAGACACGCCAGAGAACGCAATCATTGAGGCTATCACTGCTGCAGTGTCAGAGCAGCGCCTGCCTGCGGGCACTAAACTTGGTGAGCAGGCATTGAGCGATCTGTTCAAATGCAATAGAGCCAACGTAAGACGCGCCCTCTCGACACTGGCAACTATGCATGTGGTGCAATTACAGCCCAATCGCGGTGCATTTATCTCAACGCCTACGCCCAAGGAAGCCGGTGACGTGTTTGCCGCGCGGCGCACCATTGAGCGTACGCTGGCGCTCAGCGTCATCAAAAACGCCACCGATCAAGACAGTGCTAATATGCGCGCTATGATTGAGGATGAAGCGGTTGCGCGCGCGGTAGGAGACACCCCTGCTGAATTGCGATTATCCCGCGCCTTTCATATGCATTTAGCGACAATCGCTGGCAATCAGGTGCTCGAGAAGTTTTTGAGTGAACTTACCTTGCGCACGACTTTGATTATCGGACTATACAATAATGCAGGCTCCTCAAACTGCGCTGAAGATGAGCATTTGGGTATAGTACAAGCGATAGAGGCCAAAGATGAGAATAGACTTGTCATGCTACTCGATGAGCATTTGAGTCATTTAGAGAGTAGTCTTGATTTTGCTCACGCCACCCAGCCGTTCTCTACCTTGGCAGAGCAGCTGATTATTAAAAACAATCAATAACTCTAAGCGTCTATTTGCCCAAAACATGTCCCCTGTTTTTAGTGCGTTAATTGCCTTATAATAGGTGGCTTTGATTTTTGTCAATGCGTCCTGCATATATACCAGTCATCCTATATTTTGGCACGCGGGTTTTCTCACTACATTTAATTAAGACAAAGACCACTATGACCGACTCTATCGACTACAAAGATACGCTAAACCTTGCCGACACGCCCTTTGCGATGCGTGCTAACCTTGCCAAACGTGAGCCTGATTGGCTGGCGGCGTGGGAAGCGGACGACGTCTACGGCAAAATTCGTGCCGCGCGAGTCGGCGCGACCAAATACATTTTGCATGACGGCCCTCCCTATGCGAACGGTCAGATTCACTTAGGTCACGCGGTCAACAAAGTGCTCAAAGACATGATCGTCAAATCAAAAACCTTATCAGGCTTTGATGCGCCCTATATACCGGGCTGGGACTGTCATGGTCTACCCATTGAGCAAAAGGTTGAGGCCAAAGTCGGTAAAGTCGGTCAAAAAGTGTCCGCCACCGAGTTTCGCGGTCTGTGCCGAGAGTATGCGAGCACGCAAATTGAATTGCAAAAAGCTGACTTCAAGCGTTTAGGTATCTTTGGTGATTGGGACAATCCTTATCTCACGATGAACTTTTCGCAGGAAGCCAATATCGTGCGCGCATTATCTAAAATCTATGACAATGGTCATGTGACTCGCGGTATGAAGCCTGTCAACTGGTGCTTGGACTGTAGCTCAGCTTTGGCAGAAGCGGAAGTAGAATATCAAGACAAAATCTCTGATGCGATCTACGTCAGCTTTGATGTTTTGGATACTCAAAAACTAGCTGCTTTAAGCGAGATTGACGGCACTATCGCCGCTGTGATCTGGACGACGACACCATGGACGCTGCCTGCTAACCAAGCCATCTCAGTACATCCTGAACATGACTATAGTGTGGTCGCAACCGACAAAGGCAACTTGCTATTAGCCGCTGATTTGGTTGAGACAGCACTTGTTGAGCTTAAACTGGACAACAAAGGTGTGTTGGCAACCGTATCAGGTAGCGCGCTTGAAGGCTTGCGCGCTCAGCATCCATTAATTGAAGATCGCCAAGTGCCGCTTATCTTAGGCGATCATGTCACGGTTGATAGCGGTACGGGTCTGGTGCATACCGCGCCCGGTCACGGTCTTGACGATTATATCGTTGGTCTTAAATACAACTTGCCAGTAGAGAACCCCGTTAGCGGCACTGGCGTCTATTTAGAGACCGCTGCTGTGTTCGCAGGTGAGCATATCTATAAAGCCAATCCAAAGATTATCGCCGCCTTACATGACAATGATCATTTGGTCAGCCATACCAAAATTGAGCACAGCTATCCGCATTGCTGGCGTCATAAGTCGCCGATCATCTTTCGTGCGACGCCGCAGTGGTTTATCAATATGGAAATCGAGGGCCTACGTGAGCGCGCCCTAAAAGATATTCCACAGGTTAAATGGACGCCAGCATGGGGTCAAAACCGTATTGAATCGATGATGACGGGTCGCCCCGACTGGTGTATCTCACGCCAGCGTACTTGGGGCGTGCCGATTGCCTTTTTTACCAATAAAGAAACAGGCGAGCTGCATCCAAACACGCTTGAGCTGATGGAAGTGGCTGCAAAGAACATAGAAGCGGGCGGCGTGGAAGCTTGGTTTGATGCCAGCTGTGAGGACTATCTAGGCGATGAAGCAAGCGATTATGACAAGTCTACCGATACGCTAGACGTTTGGTTTGATTCAGGGACGACGCATTTTGCTGTCCTTGAGCAGCGTGAGGAGCTGACCAACCCAGCTGACATGTACCTAGAAGGCTCAGATCAGCATCGCGGTTGGTTCCAGACTTCCCTTTTAACCTCGGAGGCGATGTACGAGCGTCCCCCGTTTAAGCAAGTCTTGACTCATGGTTTTGTGGTTGATGAAAACGGCCGCAAAATGAGTAAGTCACTGGGTAACATCATCACCCCACAAGACGAGATTAACAAAACAGGCGCAGACATGCTGCGGTTATGGATTGCGTCGAGCGACTATCGTTATGAGATGAGCGCAGGCAAAACGGTCTTTAAAGGCGCGATCGATATGTATCGCCGTATCCGTAACACCTTGCGCTTCTTATTAGCCAATACCGACGACTTTAATCCTGCGACTAATAGCATCGCTATTAATGATCTGGTCAGTCTCGATAAGTTCATCCTTGAGCGTACGCAGACTGTGCAAGCGCAAATCGTCAGGGCTTATGATGCCATGGACTTCCATCAAGTCACGCAGCATATCGCGGCGTTCTGCTCACAGGACTTGGGTAGCTTCTATTTAGACATCATCAAAGACCGTCAGTACACCACGCAAAAAGATGGACAGCCGCGCCGCTCGGCGCAAACGGCGATTTACCATATCGCCCAAGCTTTAATTCGCTGGATTGCACCGATCTTGTCATTCACCGCGCAAGAAGCATGGGAAGTATTACACGCTAACGATAGTGCAAACGCCGATGCGTACGTGTTTACTCAAGAGTGGTACGAGTTCCCAGAACTTGAGCTGAGCGCGATTAGTACGGATGATTGGCAAAACATTATGCGTGCCAAAGACTTAGTCAATAAAAACATCGAAACCGCACGCGGTGACAAAATCATCAATGCCAATTTATCCGCTGACGCTACCCTTTATGCCGAGGGCGCAATGCACGATAGCTTAGCCAAACTTGGCGAGGAGCTACGTTTTGTCTTAATTACAAGCAAAGCTACGCTTGCACCACTAGGTGAGGCGCCTACAGATATAACAGCTGCTGATACAGTCTCCCCTGGTACTGAAAATGATAGCGGAGCGGCAACCGATCTAAAAGTCAATATTAGCGCGGCGACGGGCACTAAATGTGTACGCTGCTGGCATATCCGCGATGATATCGGCACTGACCCCAAGCATCCAGAGCTGTGCGCGCGCTGCGTGACCAATGTTGTAGGTAGCGGTGAGGTACGTCACTATGCTTAACCCGCCTGACCCCTCTAAGCCGCAGACACCGACCCCAGTTGATGAATTGCCAAAACCTGTGCATATCACAACTGGCAGTTCAGTGACGCCTATGGGTCGATTAAATAAAACGCCAAAAGTTATTGCCAATGGCAGTCGTGCCTTTATGTGGTATCTGCTTTCACTCATCGTTTTGGTTATAGATCAATTCACCAAATGGTTAGCTGAAACCAATCTGACCTTTCACGAGCCAGTACCCGTTATTGAGCCATTTTTGAATTGGACTTTGGCCTATAATTACGGCGCTGCCTTTAGCTTTTTGGCGGATGCAGGCGGCTGGCAAAAATGGTTTTTTTCTGGGCTGGCACTGATCATATCGATATTTTTGATCGTCTATCTAATTAAAGCGCCGCGAAACGCCAAGCTCCTCTCTCTCGGTCTAGCCTTGGTACTTGGTGGCGCTATTGGTAATCTGATTGATCGCCTGCTCCATGGTCACGTTATCGACTTCATCCACGTGCATAACGCCGATGTCTGGCATTACCCGATATTTAATATTGCAGATATTGGCATTAGTGTTGGCGTGGCGATCATTGTCATCGACATGCTGTTTTTTGAAGGTAAGCGTAGTAGTTAAATTATCCTAGTAAATTTAGATTATGATAAAATATCCAGCGTTAGAAGTTGAACGAAAATCAGGTGAAGAAGCTTTTCATATCGAGGGAAACTCTCTGAATTTAAACTTATTGTCTTTTTGGCAATGGTCTAGCTCCGATCTTGTAAGTAATACCTTAAGAGGTATTTTAGCTGAATATATTGTTGGTTCTGCTCTTGGTGAGAATAATGCTCACAGAGTAGAATGGGATGATTACGATATCGAAACTAAAGAAGGTATTAAAATTGAAGTAAAGTCTAGTGCTTTTATTCAAACATGGAATCAAGAAAAAATATCTACTATTCAATTTGGAATTCGTCCTACTACACAATGGGACGATAAGACCAATGCTCGTTCAACCAAAAGCATACGGCAAGCTGATATTTACGTATTTTGTTTATTAAAACATAAAGAACAAAAAACTATTGATCCTCTTAATATGAGTCAATGGGAATTTTACGTTTTATCTTCAGATACATTGAATCAGTCTGTCGGGTTACAAAAAAATATTACGCTCTCAAGCCTACTTCGACTCGATCCAATAATCACTACTTATTCAAAACTACCTTTTGCTATAAAGCAGTCAATCAGCTAGGACATGTCATCAATTAAAAATAGTGATATCAACATAATATATTTGTTTCTAAAAAAGTATCATAAATATTTATGATTAGTCGTTAAAATTCTATATTTAAAAATTACAACAACTTATCTAATCCCCCACCCGCCATAACAAATAACAAACCTGCCAAGTTAACCACTACCGTCAAATAATACGCCATACGAAACTCTGGCTTTTGGGACTTGTGGCGCAGATAAGTCTGGGCAACCAGCGCTCCAACCCAGCCGCCAAGCGCGCTTAAAATATGTAAAGTCATCTCAGGGGTGCGCCACTCATTGTTTTGCGCCGCTTTTTTATCTTTGGCATACATCGTATAAGTGATAAGCCCTAAGGCTATATACCAGCCAACCACAAGCCAGTTTATCTCATTTGTGAATGCCAGTAGCGCTAGCACCCCATAAAACCCTAAACCAAGAAATAAACGCTTTTTTTGACCCTCCTCAAAGTCCGCTTGTGCGCTGCGTTTTTGGTTGCGCTTGCGAATTTGACTGTTCTTATTCGCCATTTTTTGCTGTACAAAGCTCAGCTCTTGTATTCGCTTGGCCTGCAGGCGACCTTGATTATCTTGCCCAAGCGTAAAGACAACGTGTTCGCCAATCTCTGGGCGGCGCTTTGCTTTGAACTCACTAATATGAAAAAACACCGACTCGCCATCACCCATTTTGATAAAACCAAAGCCTTTGTCATCTTGCCATTTTTGTACGACGCCTTGTACTAGGATGCTTCGCTCATTTTGTGCCATTGCTATATATGCTCACTTGTAGATTCAAAATTATAGTATTTTATCTATGGTACTTTATTTATATTTATAGTGCCGCAGTTACGTTACATTATTGACGCTTACACCAGCTATCATTTGCCTTATTATTTGATGCATTGCTTTTTTAATCACTAGGTGACCTTTGACTATGACCGACTCTCAATTTATCAATCCTAACGAAGATACGCGCATCGCTTACGGCAGTAGCGTCAAACTACATTTTGAAGTCTCACTTGAGAATGGAGAAATAATCGATTCAACCTTTAGTCGCGACGCACCTGTCACGCTGACTATCGGTGATGAGAGTCTATTGCCCGGCTTTGAGCAGGTGCTGATGAACTTGCGGGCAGGCGATACGCGCACAGCACACCTTGACCCTGAACAAGCCTTTGGAGACTGGAACCCAGATAACGTCCAGCAGTTTAGTCGCACTCAATTTGCGCTCATCGCGGACAATCCTGAGATTGGCATGATGGTTGAGTTTGAGGATAAAGGTAAAAACACTTTGGCAGGTATCATAAGTGCTATCGATGATGATGAGATCGAAGTGGACTTCAACCATCCGCTCGCCGGTCAAGCGGTGCTTTTTAAAGTCCAAATATTCAAAGTCACTCCGCCTGGCGTGACTGGTATACAGCTCATTTAAAACAATAAAAAGGATAATAAGATGAAATATGAAACCCTGCCACAGATTCACGAACAGGTATCCAAGATTTGTCTAGGCACGATGACTTGGGGACAGCAAAACGACGAGAGTGAAGCGCACGCGCAGATGGATATGGCGCTAACTGCTGGCGTCAACTTTTGGGATACCGCCGAGATGTACCCCTCCCCACCTGACAAAGATAAGCAGGGCGATACCGAGCGTCATATCGGCACTTGGTTTGCTAAGAACAAGCAGCGTGATAGGGTTATCCTTGCCAGCAAAATGTCGCCAATGAGTTTTTTGCGTGACGGTCAAAGCCGTTTTAACGCTGAGCATATCGGGCAAGCTATCGATGGCAACCTTGAGCGCTTGCAAACAGATTACATCGACGTTTATCAGTTGCACTGGCCTGAGCGTCAAACGAACTTTTTTGGTCAGCGCGGCTACACCGAAGATATGGCAGCGCAATCACTGAACGATTTGACGCCATTTTTAGAGACCATTCAAGCGCTAAACGATGAGATCAAAAAAGGTCGCATTCGTGCGTATGGCTTATCCAACGATACCGCTTGGGGACTCATGCGCTATCTGTGGGAGGCGGACAAGAATGGTTTGATCGCACCTATCACGGTGCAAAATCCTTACAGCCTACTCAATCGCTTGTATGAGGTCGGTATGGCAGAGATCGCGCATCGCGAAAACGTCGGCCTACTTGCTTACTCGCCGCTAGGCTTTGGTGTGTTGTCGGGCAAATATTTAGATGGCAAACGTCCAGAGGGCGCTCGCCTGACCAAATATGAGCGCTTTGGTCGTTACGTGAATGAGCAAGCACTATCGGCGACAGAACAGTACGCCAAGATTGCTGATGACGCAGGATTAGATATGGCGCAGATGTCACTGGCTTTTGTTAATTCGCGTGCTTTTGTCACTAGCAACATTATCGGCGCGACCAGCCTTGAGCAGCTTAAATCTAATATCGATAGCATTGATCTGACTTTGAGCGCAGATGTACTAGAAGCTATAGAGGCCGTACATACCGAGCAGCCTAATCCGTCACCTTAGTTTTATCCTCAGGTATAAATATCAAAAAAAAGCGCAGCCTATTAAAGGTTGCACTTTTCTGTGTTTATCCTGATAGCAAAACCTTATGCTTATGCAGAAGTACTCAGTACTCTTGAATGTAGTTCAGCTAAGCCTTCTTGCATACTTTTTTGCAATTTGTTGGTCATCTCACTTTTGCTATAGCCATTAGGATCTATTGGCTCAAGCGGTAGCACATAAGCGGTAACATTTTTGCTATCGAGTACCTTTTTAAGGCTCTCTTTCATGGTTAATTTGCCATAATAAGGCAGTGCGTCACTTAAGGTACCGTCCTTATTAACATAAGCGAGTACCATAGGCTGTACGGGTACCTTTGCATCTATCGCTGCTTGCAAAAGCGTACCATGAATACGCTTGATTTTTTTACCATCTGTCGTGGTGGCCTCTGGGAAAAAGACAACCGAAAAGCCTTCTTTTAAAAAGTCTGCAATTTGCGTGGCTACTGATCCGGCATCTCCTGACCCGCGCTGGATAAATACCGTGCCCGCAGCATGAGCCAGCTTACCAAATACAGGCCACTCGCCAATCTCAGCCTTTGACAAAAAGAACGCGGGACTCACGGTACCTACAACTGGAATATCCATCCATGACACGTGGTTTGATACCCACAGACCGTGATGCTGCGGTACTGGCTCGACCTCTACGACCTTGACACCGAACGAGCCTGCCATCTTGCGACAAAAGGCTTGAATATAGCGTGGTAGCTTTTCTCTTGGTGGCTCCCGAAATGCGCCGATGCGCTGGGCGGCGCGTAGTCCGCCGACCATAGTTGTGGTCATGCCAGCGATTTGCTTGCCACGGCCCAACTGTTTTTTGACTGAAAACTTTGACTTAGATTGACTCATCTTTGTCCCTCATGGATGTATATAGTGCGTTATTGTATATAAGCTACGCGCGGTTATGTAAAAGATAAATTATAAAAATAGAGTGTAATAAAAGGCAGATAAGTATAACAAACTTCTCTTGATTCAGTGACGATTTGTTCACTCAGACCTCTTGGATCAGGTTCAAAGTTAACATAAAATTATCTGACACGCTTTAATATCGTTGGGGTGGCCGCATATAGAAGGTTATAACCCTTTAATAAATTAATAATAGGTGACTATTTTTGGAATATTTCGACAGACATACCGGCGGCGAGCGCGCTATTATCGTTCATCTAGACATCCGCCAAATTCAAGATCCTGATGATCTTGGCGAGTTTGAACTCTTGGCGGACTCAGCAGGTGCGGATCGATTGGCACTAGTGACAGGTTCACGCCTAAAGCCTGATGCCAAATACTTTGTAGGGAGCGGCAAGGCTGAAGAGATTGCCGAACTGGTACGCGAGCATGACGCTGACATCGTTCTTTTTAACCACAATTTGTCGCCATCACAAGAGCGTAACCTTGAGACTATAGCCCAGTGCCGCGTCCTTGACCGCACCGGTTTAATCTTAGATATCTTTGCTCAGCGCGCTCGTACTTATGAAGGTAAGTTGCAAGTCGAGCTGGCGCAGCTTAACCATCTATCTACGCGCCTCGTTCGCGGTTGGACGCATTTGGAGCGTCAAAAAGGGGGTATTGGTCTGCGTGGCCCTGGTGAAACCCAGCTTGAGACCGATCGCCGCTTATTGCAGACGCGAGTTAATCAGCTTAAGAGTAAGCTTGAAAAGGTACGGCAAACGCGCGCGCAAGGCCGTGCCCGTCGGCAAAAATCTGATGTACCCACTGTCTCGCTCGTCGGTTATACCAACGCAGGCAAGTCCACTTTATTCAATCGTTTGGTGGATGAAAACATCTATGCTGCGGACAAACTGTTTGCGACCCTTGACCCGACACTGCGCCGCTTAGACTGGCAAGGCGTTGGACGCGTAGTACTGGTCGATACCGTAGGCTTTGTGCGTCACTTGCCCCATGAGTTGGTTGAGTCTTTTCATGCTACGCTTGAGGAGACGTTAGAGGCTGATCTTTTGCTTCATGTTATCGATTCCTCAAGTGAGGATATGCATGAGCAGATTCAAGCGGTCAAAGCAGTGCTGGCTGAGATTGACAATGACGTACCTGTGCTCAATGTCTATAACAAGATTGATCTCACTGATGAGCCTGCTCGTATTGGGTATGCAAGCGAGGGGAAACCCAATCGTGTTTATGTCTCCTCACGAGAAAACCTAGGTATGGAGGAGCTCTCTCTTGCCGTACAGCAGCTATTGACGGGCACGCTTACCACCTTTGATTTGACGCTGCCATATAATGCAGGTCAATTCAAAAACACCTTGTACGAGCTTGGCGTCATACTCGAGGAAAGCTATGATGATACGGGTCATGAGTGCCTGACCATACGTCTGCCAAGCGATAGGCTCAAGCAACTGCTCGGTCAGGCTAACCTGTCTCCTTTAGACGTACTGCCCTTAGCACAAGCAACGCTTTTGATGCCTGTTCTTGAACCTTTTGAAGAGTCAAGCCAAGAAAAAACTGCGACAAATGCAGGTGATCTTGACAGTAAATCGGTAGATTCTGATGACTCAGCTGAGACTTTAAGCCATCATTTAGACGATGAGTCCGAAGTTGATTTAGCCTTGTCTGATACAACGCCAGAGGCCTGATTAATCAGTCTAGCTATTTATTAAACGCGGTCTTTAGTACTATTTAAGTTACTATTTAAAAAAACCTCACCTAATACAAGCGGTACTTATCTTATAAGATAGGTATCGCTTGTTTTTTGATAGTTTGGCGCTTATTGATTCTGCCTTAGGGAACCTAGCTTTATTAATGTGGCGACTGTGTATATAATTGGCGCTCCTATCATCGACAAGTGTTTTTTAATGGTGTGTCATGTTTTACTAGTACTTACCATTAGTCAAACCTCTAGCACGTTATGTTTATTTTTAACTTATCATGAGTCACTTATGACCCTCTCTTCGCACTCAAAGCTACCTTTATGGATGGCTATTATTTTAACCCTCGTTATGGTCGTTGTGGTTCGTGAGCTTGCGGTCGTTATCTGCAGCTGGGCTGGTATCGAAAAGGCTGCCAATATTGTCGGTTTGGTTGCGATGTTCTTGATACTTATGACTTGGCGTTTGATAAAAGGTCTACCGCACTGGCTCACTCAAGCGAGCAATACTTTGCTTGTCGATAGCGGTTTTGCCTTTTTACCTGTATCTGCCGGCGCTGGCATCTTGTTATTTGAGCTTGGTGATGAGTTATGGGGCGTCATGATCACGATGATTATCAGTACTCTCATACCGCTATGGGGTCTTGGCATCTTGGCTAATCGCTGGCTAAACAGTAGCGATACTCTTGATACGTCAAGCAAATCTACTGAGCGTCAAGAGTAGCCGTATGTTTTATGAGAGAGTTATGCATCTTGCTAGGGGTTTTTATGTATTTTGCTAGAGGTAGCCATGTATTTTGACAGCATAGCCGTAGCGACTGGGGCGGCGATACTATTGACGTTAGTGGCGCACGTGAGCGCCCGCGTCCTTGCCAAAAAGCTCACTTGGCTGCCTATGGTCATTACCGCACTAGTCTTAGTTATTGTGTTCTTATTCATTTTGCAATGGGACTATGATAACTACTATGGCGTGGCCAAACCTGTCTTTGATCACCTGTTGGGTTACGTGACAGTACTACTTGCTGTACCGCTGGCAGCAATGAACTTTAAGGGTTTACCGGTCAAGCGCCTCTCTATTATTGTGCTGATTGCTAGTATTGTCGGGGCTTTATTACCCATGTCACTTGCCTATCTGTTTTCGCTTAGCCAAGAGACCATATTAGCCTTTGCCACTCGCTCTGTAACCACGCCTATCGGTCTTAGCGTAGCGGACTTGATTGGCGCACCTTTAGCGATGGCAAACCTGATCATTATTGTTTCAGGCTTGCTTGGCGGCGCTCTGGCACGTTCCTTGTTTCGCAGTATTGATGATGACCGTGCAAAGGGTTTGGCACTGGGACTGGCGGCGCATGCTTTTGGTACAGTTGAAGCGTGGCAGATCAGCTCAACTGCTGGACGTTATGCAGCCTTTGGCTTAGCGGTTAACGGGCTATTGACTGCCGTATGGGTACCCATATTTATCGGTGCGCTGTCAGCATAAGCTCATTCTTTATTTTATGGATATGACATATTCGACATAAGTCCAAATGAGGATTTATGTTATAGTTGTGTTATAGTAAATTCTATCTATTTTAAATCAGCTGATTCTTGAGCGCGTTCATACACCAAGTAATCTGATCGTCTTCGATAAAAAGTGATGCCTTTATGATAAACATTCAAACCCTAAGTCGTTGCCTGTCACCGATATTATTGACCTCTTTTGCTCTATCCGCTATTTCTACAAGCGCGCATGCTGGCAATATGTATATCTATAAAGACAAAGGCGGTCAGGTTCTTCTAACCAACGTCAGCCCTAGCGGTAATTTTGAAAAATTCACCAAAAAAGTAAAAGTCACTTATTACAAAGACAGTAGCAATTACGATAATAATGCCAGTACCAATAACTACGGTACTAGCCCTGCTAGCAATAGCGGTAGCCGTAATGCTTATGACGCTTATATCCGTGCTTCAGCTGCTCGTCATGGCGTTGATCCTGGGCTTATGAAAGCAATGATGCATACCGAGTCCGCTTTTAATCCTAATGCCCGCTCGCCTGTCGGCGCACAAGGCTTGATGCAGCTGATGCCTGCTACTGCCAGACGATTTAAGGTGAGTAATGCTTGGGATCCTGCGGATAATATTGAAGGTTCGGCCAAATATATCGCTTGGCTGATGCGCCGATTTGATAACAATATCGAATTTGCTATTGCAGGCTACAACGCAGGCGAAGGTAACGTCGATAAGTATGGTGGTATCCCACCATTTAAGGAAACCCGCAACTACGTCAAAAAGGTGATGAGCCGTTATCATAGCCTGTACAAAAACGACTCTGGGCTATCGACTAGTACAAATAACTATAACAACGCTAATGGCATCAGCGATAACAGCTCAATGCAAAATGTCAGCTTTGGTACGAGCAGTAATAGTGCAAGCTACGCCAATTCCGCTTACGCCGCGCTACGTTAAACTTACTATTTTATATACTGCATGTCCCGTCCTAAAATAGGTTGGGGGTTTATAAGGAGTCAGATACTGCAAGTATCTGGCTTTTTTTTGGAATATCACTTCTTATATTTTTATGAGCTTGG
>NZ_JBQQEZ010000018.1:0-47692 GCF_052258425.1 Psychrobacter sp. T6-4 | reverse complement strand
GGTGTTAATCTAGTAAGCTCATACTCAATAATACTTTTATAATGGATAAGACATGGACGACAATACAATAGCTAGGCAGCCTCTAGGATACTTTCCAACGCCACTGATCGAATTGACTCGACTAAGTAAAAAGCTGGGCGGTCCCAAAATCTTTATGAAACGCGATGACAATACAGGATTGGCGCTCGGCGGTAATAAAACGCGCAAGCTTGAATACATCATGGGTGATGCTCTAAAGCAGGGCGCTGATACGGTGATTACCGCGGGCGCCGCACAGTCCAACCACTGTCGTCAGACGGCAGGAGCGGCGGCGAGTTTAGGTCTTGAGTGTCATTTGGTACTAGGCGGCAAAGAGCCACAACAGGCTGGCGGTAACTTGCTACTCGATAAAATATTTGGCTGTCATATCCACTGGGCAGGCGCCAATCGCAAGGGCGAGGATATTCCTGCACTCGTTGATCAATTAAAGGCAGAGGGTAAAAAACCTTACGTTATCCCGTATGGTGGCTCGAACGAGCTTGGCGCTACTGCTTTTGTACAAGCATTTAAAGAGATGGAGGCGCAGCGTCAAAGTATGGATGTGACCTTGACGCATATAGTCTTTGCTTCAAGCTCTGGGGCGACTCATGCAGGACTCATGATAGGCAATAAAATGATTGGTAGCGACTGTCAGATTATCGGTATTAACATCGATAAAGGGGAGATGGATAAAGTCCCTTTTGATCAGCACATTATTAATCTAGCCAATAGCACAGCAAAGTTAATAGAGGCTGATATTAGCTTTTCAGATAATGATTTAATCTTAAACTCTGATTATGTTGGTGAAGGGTATGGCGTGGTTGGCGCATTGGAGAACGAAGCTATCGAGATGACCGCGCAGATTGAGGGCATTTTGTTAGACCCTGTGTACACGGGCCGTGCTATGGGCGGGCTCATTGATATGATACGCACAGATCAGATAAAACCCAGCGATAGCGTATTGTTCTGGCATACAGGCGGCGCGCCTGCGCTATTTGCTTACTCAGATGATTTGGACGCTGCACAAAAGGGTTAATTCACAACGAGCGACTCATTCAACGCTTGATGACTTACCTCAAACCAAACGTGGTTTGAGGTTTTTTAATATCTAAAGGCATAAATTGTTCAATTAGAATCAGTAAAGTCCTGTTATTTAATAAGTCTAAAATCTCAGCTTATAGTCGGCCTTTACTATATAGTGGATATTGAACTTAGTTAAGAGAGCATTTTATGAAGCGCGCTGATCAACTACAACCGCTATCTCGCCAGCATCATCTGGGTCTTAACTTGTCTCGTCATGCCAAACAGTGTCTTGATACGCCGCAAGATATTGACAAACATTGGCAAAACTTGACCACTTATCTCAACGAGATGCAAAGTCATTTTGAGAGTGCAGATCATTCAATCAAGGCGGCGTTGCAGCCTTATAAGGATACTAACCCTAAGGTAGCAGCCGTACTGGCTACGCTTAATGAGCAGCAGCGCGCCTTGCGTACATTCATGACTGATATCCCAAACGGGCAAAAGCTGCATACCGTTACGGCTAAACAAGTCAGGGAATTGGGCAACTTATTGTATGATCACATGCGTTTTAAAGAGCGTGAGCTATTTCTTATTGCCCAAGAGTTTTTAAATAATGAGCAGCTCGATAATATTTATGACGCGAGCGCAGATAATGTTAAACGTATAGATGAGAATCGCTAAACTCCAACGATGTGATGACGGCTAGGATCTGTCTTAATAGAAATGTTTTTAACAACTGATAGCGGTAAATAATCCTCGCTGACATGCGCTTTTGGATAAGTTGTAGCTATCCAGTCCCTATAATTATCTACCGTCAACACTTGGCAATATACTAAGTACAGCACCTGTAGCGCAATGCTACGCGAAAATCCCATGATGCAATGAAAATGAATGACAACTCCTGTCTCACTTGCCAATGCTTTGTCTGCTTCTATTTTTTTTATTTGTTTAAATAGCTCAATCATCTCATCGCTATCAATGTCTACAAATGATTGTAGATCTAAGATAGGAAAGTAAAGGTAACATAAATTTGCATTGGTATGATCAGTCAATGCTTTTTTGGCAGGTGAGTAATGACTATTGGCTTCTACCGCGCAGTCAACGATTACGACAGCTTGGCTGTCTAAGGCACTATAGAGATTATGACTTAGCACATTGAACACTTTAGCGCTGGCAACTGAATATACACACTTATATTCTGATAAATGATGCGGCGTCTGCTTGGCTTTTTGCGGATAAACACTATAGCGCTGCACGACATACCACATTAGATAATAACCACTTAACACGGGTGCAAATGCTACCCATGCTTGCGCATTCAAGCGACCTTGCTTATCCTTTTTAAACCATTTTTTAACATGATTAGGATACTGATAAAGCCAAGCTAAAGATAAGAAGCTCATAAGCCAATACCCAGCTAATAGCAGGCAGATTATCTCAATAAACTCATTTGTCTGACGACTCAATAGATAACCGAGTACAGATAGAAGTATAAATCCCGATACGGCAACGGCTACATACTTTAAAACGAGGTTATTTCTAAGGTTATTTGCAAGCCATATAACAGATGCGGCGAGTAAACAGCCACCAATGATATCTAAAACGTGGTGCTGATAAGTAAATACAGTAGAGACGATGATGAGGCTACAGACTACAAACAGTAGCGCTCGATAAATAACGGAGCGATAAACTTCCCATAGAGTAGCGCCCAGCACCAGCGCGTAAGCGACATGCAATGATGGCAGCTGATTAAAGGGCTTGTCCGTAAGGCCTAAAAACTGATAGCCAAAGCGCGTCCAATCAGTAGGCAGAGGACGCACAAAACTAAATCTTGCTGGAAACAGGTAAAAAATCAGGCAGCCTAAGACAGTTGCTAAAATCAATCGGCGCGTAAGCAAAGATAATTGCCAAGGCGTTTTTACCACAAAAAAACTGGCGCAAAACAACAAAATCGACCAGCTATAAGGCACGATCATCACAGGTATAAAGGGTATAAACGTATCAAGCGGCACTGATAACTCATAAATAGTCTTGGGGACTAGGCTAAAGGTAAGGTGCTGCTGAATATCGTCAAATAAAGTGTGAGCATAAAAGTTGGTCACCGTATACAAAAGCGCAAATAGCCCCAAAGCTATAGTCAATGAGAGTCGCCTCGTTTTTTTCTGTACCTTGTTTAGGCTCATAGCATCCTATGGTCAGTTCAATGTAAAAACGGTACCGTAAGATTAGGATGGTTTTTGCAGCATCACGCAGCGTAGGCACAGCATGCTAGACAAAATTATTCTAATCTTGCGATGTTCAACGTATTTATTTTAAATGTATTCATTTATTTGATATCAACTATAGTTATTTTTACAAGTTAAAGACACTCAAAACAAAACTACTATTCGAGATTGCAATTGATATCGACATAATTGCAGTACGAAAAAAACTGATATTAAAAGGTGGCGTTATGGGTCAAATCAGCGAGTGGGTATTGTCTATTATGGCCAAGTTTGGTTATTTTGGCATTATCTTTGCAATGTTTGCCGAAAATGTCTTTCCGCCGATACCGTCTGAGGTCATCATGCCAGCGGCTGGTTTTGCCGCCTCCAAAGGGGATCTTAGCCTAGTCTTGGTGATTTTGGCAGGGACACTTGGCGCGGTACTTGGCGCATTGCCTTTATACTATTTAGGGCGAGTATTTGATCAAGAGCGTCTGGCAGCATTTACCGACAAGTACGGCAAATTTGTATTCGTAAAGGCGCAAGATGTGATGTCCGCTAATGACTGGTTTGATCGTCATGGCAAAATGGCGGTATTTTTTGGGCGGATGGTGCCAGGAGTGCGCTCACTTATATCTATACCTGCAGGTATGAATAAAATGGCAATAGTGCCATTTTTAGCATTAACAGCATTGGGATCAAGTATTTGGACAACGGTATTAACTTTAGCAGGCTATTACCTGGGTCAAAACTATGAGGTTATTGAAGGCGTACTTGCCCCTTATTCTAAGATAATAGGTATCGCAATAGTGATTGTGATCATTGGACTGGTGATTAAACGACGTTTAAATGACCAATAATGATAATAATATCCTGACAAATGTTTTTAATTATTGCTCTTAACTTATTGATAACTATAAATAAAAAAGTTTTTTGTAAACGTATTTATTATTCGTATAAACGGATGTTATATATGAATTTATTTAAATATTAAATCTTAATACATGATTATATATAGCTTGAGAGCAGTTTAATTGATTCTAAAAGACGCCAAAATATGGTGAAAGCACTGTTGTCAATCATCTTGTATGAAAGTTGGTATCATAATTGCTTACGTTTACATCAATAAAAAATATGTTATAAATAACCTGTCTACAAAAATCAAGGATGAATGGAGTGACAGGTCTAAAATTCTATACCAACGGTCATATCATGACTAAAGCTGACAGTATGAACCAAAAGCTTATCACTTTAGCTCAGCAATACGACACATCGTCGGCAGCTGTCATTATGGATATGAATATTAAACCAAGATATTGTCATCGATATTTAACTTGCCTTACGACTAGTTCAAAAATTATGTTGCGCGCAGCAGTCGTTATTTTAAACCAACACTTTAAATACGAGTTTAAAAATTAGGAATGATGACAATGTCAAATTACGAGTTAAATGTGGTAGTAGATGACTTCCATTATTTAGAAGGACCGCGCTGGTACCAAGATGCCTTGTGGTTCGTCGATTTTTATACTAAAGGCGTGTACCGTATCAATGATGCTGGCGACGCTGAAAAGATCGTCCATGTTGAAGAACAACCCTCAGGCTTAGGCTGGTTACCTGATGGTCGTATGTTAGTGGTCTCCATGAAAGATCGAAAGATACTACGTTTAGAAGACGATGGCGAGCTAGTCGTTCATGCGGATATCTCTAAGCATTGCGGCGGACATGCCAACGATATGGTGGTTGCGCTAAATGGTAATGCTTATATTGGTGATTTTGGGTTTGATTTAACAGGCGGTGAGGACTTTAAAGAAACAGGGTTAGTGCTGGTTAGACCTGATGGTAGCTCACAAGTAGTCGCCGAAGGGTTATGCTTTCCAAATGGTATGGTCATCTCAGCAGATGAAAAGACCTTGATCGTCAACGAGATGTTTGGCAATAGAATCTCGCAATTTGAGGTGTATGATGATGGCACCTTAGGACCAAGACGAGACTTTGCAAACTTTGGCGAGCTTGGTGATGAGCCAGATCTATCTAAGCGTGTTGAGCGCGCTCAGATTCTACCCGATGGTTTGACCTTAGATCAAGAAGGCGCGGTTTGGATTGCCGATACTCTCAATCATCGCGTTGCACGTATCAAAGAGGGCGGGGAGATACTAGAGGTTGTCGAGACGGCCCCTGAAGGCATCTTTGCAGTCATGCTTGGCGGAGCTGATGGCAAAACGCTATTTATGTGTGCAGCGCTCGACTGGAATGAGGAGTCGCGCAAGGCTGAAACCAAAGGGCGCATGTTATCTACGCGAGTTGCAGTCGCTCACGATGGGACACCCTAAAATAAACTTTTATCATTGAATTAAGAAGCAACGACAGCAATGTGGTTGCTTTTTTTGTTTTAAGAAGAGCTCTTTTAGAGAGTGTCAAAGGGCAAGCAAATATCTTGTTTTATCCCTAAATATAAAGCAATATGAGCTATATTATATAGAGTCATCACCTACAAGGACGTCTTATCATGGCTACAAATACACTCCCTTTATCTGGCAAACTCATCCTAAAGTCAACGATGCTGGGTGCATCAGTAGTTGCGCTACTAGCCAGCTCAGGCTGCGCGACCGATTCTTTGTTGCAAGATAACAATACAGTGAGCGAGCGCTCTGTCAAGACCCTGCTATCGCAAGACCAAATCATCGCTTTTGGGCGTCCTGCGCAAATACTGCCTAAAACGCCAAATGCGACGATGGTCATCGTTGGTGAAAAGAACAGCTACGTGCTAACCCAAGGTGGAACTGAAATGGTCAATCTGCTGACCAATCTGACCCCAAAAAATATCCAAGTCGAAAACGATATGAGCTTTACCGTACCAAATAATGATGGCTACTTTCAAGGTCAAATGAAGCTGTCTTATGCCAAATTAAAGGACGAGTTTGCCCGCAGTGATTATCAATTCTTTTTGCAAAACGGCGGACAAGATTGTACCTCTGCCAGTGATACGCGTATCAATGCCCAGCGCTTTTGTTTTACCGTACCAGTCAAAGGTGCTATCTACCCACAAGTGAGCAATTTGAGCATGATTCAATCGCAGTACCGTGCTTTGAGCAAACCCTATACTGTGACCTTTTATGGTCAAACTAAGCAAACCCAAGTCAATTCAGGCGGTACGAGTACGGCTGGTAAGCTAGTGTTATTGCCTTTTGCGCTGGCCTTTGATGTGGTGACTTTTCCAATACAGCTGTTAGATAGTATATAAATTTTTTACTCTAAGCCGTTTGTACAAGCAAACACCGTCTTTCTAATCTAAAGAAAGGCGGTATTTTTTTGTTTAATTAAAGTTAACCTAATGGTGTAATTATTAAGTTTTTATGATAAATTATGATGGGTCATAAGGTAATTCTTAATAAAAGGGAGACTTAATAATGAAAAATCTGATTTTACTAGCGGGCGCGGCGAGCGTGTTGAGCGCTTGCGCCGTACAAAATCCACCTACAAGTGTGAGTACGCCTACGGCACTAGCAGCAGATATGATCGTGACTAATGCCAAAGTTGCGGTAATGGATGACAAAAGAAGTATCGCTCAAGCCATAGCGATAAAAGATGGCAAAGTACTGCGTACGGGCAGTGACAAAGATATATTGCGTCTGCGTGATGGTGATACTCAAGTCATCAATGCTGATGGCAAAACGGTGATACCAGGACTTAATGACTCGCATTTGCATGTTACGCGAGGTGGGCGCTTTTATAATTCAGAGCTGCGCTGGGATGGGGTTACATCACTCAAAGAAGCTTTGCGCATGCTAAAAGAGCAGGCGGATCGGACGCCTGAAGGACAGTGGGTACGGGTTATTGGCGGCTGGTCCCCTTATCAGTTTGAAGAAAAGCGTATGCCGACCATTGAGGAGATCAATGAGGCGACAGGTGACACGCCAACTTTCGTATTGTATCTCTACAGTCGTGGCTGGCTCAATCAAGCGGGCCTTGACGCCTTGGGTATCGATGAAAATACCAAACCGCCTAACAATCAAAGCCGCTATGAAAAAGATAAAAACGGCAAGCTGACTGGCGTATTGCTAGCAGAGCCTAACGCCATGATCTTGTACCAAGTCATCGGTAAACTGCCGCCTTTATCTAATCAAGAAAAGATCAACTCAACCAAGCACTTTAACCGTGAGCTTAATCGTTTTGGTCTGACCAGTGCTATTGATGCAGGTGGTGGCGGTCATACTTATCCTGAAGATTACGAAGCGGCAAAGACACTCGCAGAAGCAGGAGAGTCATCTTTACGTGTCTCCTACTATCTATTCCCGCAAAAGGCAGGCGAGGAGCGCGCCGCTTTTGAGAAATGGATGGCGAACAATACCGCAGATGTCAATGAAGATAGCGATCTTGAACACGGCTACGAGCTAAAGGGTGGCGGTGAGTACATGACATGGGCGGCAGGCGACTTTGAGAATTTTTTATCTCCTAAGCCTTTGATCAAAAATAACGAAGGCTGGCGCAAGCAAACCAAAGAGATTATTCAGATGCATGTCAACGAGGGCTGGTCATTTAGACAGCATTCGACCTATGGCGAGAACACCGCCCTTATCGTCGATTTGGTTGATGAGATTGACCGCGAGAACAATGGCAAAATTCGCAATGAGATGCGCTGGGCAATTGATCATGCCGAAACTGTCAATGATGAAACGCTTAAAGAAATCAAACGTCTAGGCGGCGGCATATCGATACAAGATCGCATGGCCTATGCAGGCGAGTATTTCTTAGATCGTTACGGCGCTGAGGCTGCTAGTACTTCGCCACCATTCAAAAAGATATTTGATATGGGTATTCCACTTGGGGCAGGTACTGACGGTACGCGGGTTTCAAGCTACAATCCTTGGATTGCGCTGTACTGGATGACGACAGGCAAAACCGTTGGCGGCACGCCGCTATATGGCAAAGACAATGTGCTCTCTAGAGCCGATGCACTAGAGGTGTATACCAAAGGCAGCGCTTGGTTCTCAAACGAGGAGACGGTAAAAGGTACGCTTGAGCCGGGTATGTATGCTGACTTTGCACTATTGTCTGATGATTACTTTAGTGTTCCCGATGAGAAAATCAAAACTATCGAAGCTGATCTCACTGTCGTCGGCGGTGACGTGGTATATGGCGCCGGTAAATACAGTAAGCTTGCGCCAACACTAGCGCCTGTGATTCCAAGCTGGTCTCCGGTAAAATATTACGGCGGATATCAAAACGCCAAGTAAATTATTGAAATTGCGATAAAGAATCGGTCTATTATTAGGCCGTTTTTTTGTATTGGTATTAACCATTCAACACGCTCTAGGATTTTGGCGCGTAGGCAGGTACAATACTAGATATACACAGAGACTTATTAAGCAAAGGACAGGCATGTAAGATACTTACGCGCGCTGTCCTTATTTTTTCGCTTTTTTATTGGAGTTATCATGTCACTTGCTCAAGCGTCGTCAACCGCTCACTCTGCTACTGTTTTGGACGGCAAAGCCCTTGCCAAAGAGATAGAGCAGCAATTACAGACCCGCGTTGCAGCGATCAAAGCCAAGACAGGACGCACGCCAAGCCTTGCGACGATATTAGTCGGTGCTGATCCTGCTTCTGCCACCTATGTCCGTATGAAAGGCAATGCTTGTAAGCGTGTCGGTATGGACTCTATCCGTGTTGAGATGCCAAGTGAGACGACGACTGAGCAGCTGATGGCAAAGATTGATGAGCTTAATAACAACGCTGATGTCCACGGTATTTTGCTTCAGCATCCAGTGCCTGAGCATATCGATGAGCGTGCCTGTTTTGAGCAGATCGCACTAGCAAAAGATGTCGATGGCGTGACCAGTTTGGGCTTTGGTCGTATGAGCATGCAGCAGCCTGCTTACGGCTCGTGTACGCCCCAAGGCATCATGCATTTGCTCGCGCATTATAATATTGAGCTGGCAGGTCGCGAAGCAGTGGTCGTAGGTCGTAGCCCCATCTTAGGTAAGCCGATGGCGATGATGTTATTAAATGCCAATTGTACGGTGACGATTTGTCATTCTAGAACGCAGGATTTGGCCGCTCATGTACAGCGCGCTGATATCATCGTCGGTGCAGTAGGCGTACCTGAGCTAATCAAATCAGAATGGATAAAAGCAGGCGCGGTCGTTATTGATGCAGGCTTTCATCCAACAGATGACGGCGGCGTTGGAGATATTCAAATGCAAGGGATAGCAGAAATAGCCAGTGCTTACACGCCAGTACCAGGCGGCGTTGGACCGATGACTATCAATACCCTTATTCGCCAAACAGTAGAGGCCGCTGAAAAATCAGCAGGGTTGGCACTCAAAGTGTAAACGTATTAAATTTTCGCTGAGCATTTCTACACTGATCGCCAGTACCTAAAACGTTTGAGAATGTACTCACTTAAACTATCATTACCAGTAGGTAGAATCTGAAATGACTAAAAGAGATGTAGATATTCATAAGCGACTACAAAGTATCGGCAGAGAATTTTTAGATGTTGCGCATTACATTATATTGTTTTTGATCAGTGTGGTAGTCATCTGGACTGCAGGCAAAGAGTTTATTTATATTGTTCAAAAAGGTTCAGCGGCTTTGAAAGATATTTTAATGCTATTTATCTATCTTGAGCTGCTCGCTATGATCGGTATTTATTTTAAAACCCATCGTCTGCCTGTTCAGTTTTTGATATTCATTGCGATTACCGCTTTATCACGACACTTAGTAGTTGATGTGCAGGCTGTATCGGATTACTTTCATCTATGGCTACTGGCAACCATCTCTATAGCTATCTTGGCGTTGAGCGCGTCTATTGTCGTTCTAACGTGGACGGCAAAAACGTTTGGTCGACCAGAGGATAATATTCAGCGCCAACATACAGATACAACACTAAAAACACTACTGCCGCAAAATGCTCAAAATTCAAATAACGAGCCGAAATCTGATCATAAATAAGGGCTTCTAAAAATTATACAGCTGGCTAAGCTATAGTAGGTAGTGCTGTGTTATATAATGCTCTATAACCATTTTAACCTTTTAAAGTTGTAGTACAGATAACTACACAGTGCAAGGATAAGTCCCATGATGACCAGATAAGAGTACTTCCAATGTAGCTCTGGCATAAAGTCAAAGTTCATGCCATAGATACCCGCAATAGCCGTTGGTACCGCCAAGATACCCGCCCAAGCTGCCAGCTTACGCACCACTTCGTTCTGTCCCATGTTGACCATGGCCATATAGGTATTCATCACCACGCTGAGCATCTCATTGAGACCATTAATGGCGTCTAAAGAATGTAACAGATGGTCGTTCACATCACGAAAGTAGGGTTTAGCTGCTTGTGAGAAGCCTGAGACCAGCTCGCTCTTTTTGTGATTGATAAAAAAGCTGCAGATGTCTTGTACGGGCAAGATAATAGCGCGCATATGCACTAGTTGTGATTTGAGCTCATAGAGGTTTTTTAATGTGCTCTTATTAAACTCATAGGTAAAGACATAGCGCTCTTGCTCGCGCAGATACTGCCCTAAGCGATCGGTGATAGGCATATAGTTATCGACGATAAAATCGAGAATGGCGTGCAAAACAAAGATAGGCCCCATACGCAACTTCTCAGGGCGACGATGGCAGTGCTCGCGCACAGGCGCGTAGGAATTTGAGGGGCCATTACGAATGGTAATCAGATAGTTTTTGCCCATAAATATCGCAGTGGTGCCATAGCGAATAACATTGTCCTCTAACTTGGCAGTACGCAGAACGACGAACACCATGTCATTATCATAGTTCTCAACCTTAGCGCGCTGATGATCGGCAAAAGCATCCTCAATCGCCAGTTCATGGAGTCCAAAGGCGTCTTGTACCTTTATCATGGTCTCAAGGCTGGGATCATAAAGACCGAGCCAGATAAACTGACCGCTATTACTTAGAGCGCGGCTGACATCGTTGAGTGCCACTTGAGTGATCTTTTCACCTGTTTTACGTGAGTAGGAATAGCAGCTGACGACTTCATCAATGCTGGTATATTCTATATCTTCATAGCGCTCAGAATCTGGATCATAAACCGTCATGGTCTCGATAGTATCTGCAAGCGTGCTATCAGCGTCGCCATAGATATAGCTGTCATAATCAGCGATATAAGGCTGACCTGAGTAGATATGTTTGAGGTTGGTATCAGGGGTAATATGGGTATTGGTTTTTACCGCAAGATCGTCGTTATCCATCATCTCTTATCCATGCCTAAACTAAAGAGCGAAGCGTTTTAGCGTATCGATATCGACTAAGGTCAGTAAGCTCTCATGACAAGCCTCTAGTTTGATTTGCGGAGCAATATCAAAATCGAGCGCCTCAACCCAGCGCAGCGCGCAGATACACCAGTAGTCACCAGGTTTGAGACCAGCAAAATTATACTCAGGTAACGGGGTGATCAAATCATTGCCACGATCGGCTGAAAAGCTCAAAAATTCACTAGTCATCTTGGCGCAGACAGTATGCTGACCGACATCAAAGTGACCTGTGTGACAAAATCCATTACGGTAGTAGCCAGTAATAGGATCAAAGCAGCAGCTAGCAAGAGCGGTGCCTAATACGTTGGTTTGGTTGATATCGGGACTTGGATGGTGGTCAATCGACATAAGATTTCCAGATAAATGATAAGTAAGCGCTAGTGTACCATGAGTCTATCTTGCTGCCATGGCAGATTTTATATCTAGGTTGACTGCCAATGGTAAAGCTTAAGCCAGCAGGCATTAGCGCCGCAGGCGAAAGAATATAAATAATCAGTCGTTATTGGCGTTAATTATGGCTAGGCGAACTCTAGTCGCTATGCTAAACTTAGGCGCAAAGTGCTTAAATAGCAAAGTATTAAGAACAGGTACTTGGTTATATAACCAGTAAAAAGCATTTTGATTATCTATTTTAGCCTCTCAATAATCTCTATTGCCACCGTTTAGGTATGACCTAGTTTTGGTATTAATAATTTTAGTATCATTAGGCAGATAGTGTTGTGTGCTAAAAACTTTTATTTGATCGTCACCTTTTATCATACTGCGTTTTTGGTAAGCGATATACCAAACAAGGATTCATTGTGCCTGCTAGTTCTGATTCTGCTCAATCTAATGCTCTGCCGACTCTAAGCAGTGCTCACCTTAGCCAATTTGCAGGAGAAACAGCCAATCATTGGCTACTGCCTGATGGCGTCGTTGACGTCTTATTTGATGATGCGCAAAAGCAAGAAATCCTGCGTCATCAATTGATCCAGCAGCTCATCACCCATGGCTATCAGCTGGTTAATCCGCCGATAATTGAGTTTACTGAGTCTCTGCTAAGAGACGCCTCAGAGGATCTAAAAAGGCAAACGTTTAAGATTATCGATCAGCTGACTGGGCGTTTGATGGGGGTGCGCGCGGATATCACTCCGCAGATTTTGCGTATTGATGCTCATCACGGCGGCAGAGCAATCGCTCGCTACTGTTATGCAGGCGACGTTATTCATACGTTGCCATCGGGCTTGTTTGGCTCGCGTACGCCGCTGCAATTAGGCGCTGAGATTTTTGGCTGTCATGCTATTGACGCCGATATCGAGCTGATAGATGTGCTGATGACGATGATAACGGCGCTAAAAATGAGCGCTAATTTGCACATTGACTTAGGTCATGTGGCTATCTTTAAGCGTCTAAGCGAGCTAGCTGAATTATCAGATAATGATACTGAGCAGCTCATGTATCTCTATGCCAACAAGAACTTGCCAGAGCTTAAACGAGTCTGCCAGTCCCTGCCGATGGGCACAGATTTTTATGTCCTAGCACGCAATGGACACGATACCGAGCAGCTATTGGCAAAGCTATCAGATGATGCCAAGCAAGACAAACAAATTGCTAGCGCGATCGATGAGCTACAACTGCTTACAAGCCATCTACAGGATAAATGGCGATGCGATGTGAGTATCGATATTACTGAGCTCTCAGGCTATCACTATCATACAGGCATCGTCTTTAACGGTTATATCAATAGCGAGACCCAGCCTTTAGTGCGCGGCGGACGATTTGATGGGATGAGCGGTAGTCAATTATCGAACGAGCCTCTATTGAACGAGCTTAAGCGCGCGGCGACAGGGTTTAGTATGGATGTCAGTCGCCTGCTAGCTCATGTCAAACTAGATGATGCCACCGTTGTCCTTGTAGATTACCAAGCGAGCAGTAATGCTGACGCGAGTCAGAAACAGGCGCTACAGCAAAAAATAGTACAGCTACGTGAGCAGGGCAATCGCGTGACTATGCCGTTAAATGAGCAAGATAGTCCGCAGGGCATGACGCATCGACTCACACTGCATAATAATGACTGGCAATTGATCGCTGTTTAAACATATAGCATTTATAACGGCACCAAAAGTTTATTAAATACACTCGTACCGTTTTATAGTAGCGCAATTATCAGATGTATCAGTACTACCAAAGGTAAGCTGATAAGTTTGAGAGTAAGCTGGTTTAAAACGAGTACTCAATACAGTAGCGTAAGGATTTATCATGGGTAAGAATGTCGTAGTTTTGGGTAGCCAATGGGGCGATGAAGGCAAAGGCAAAATCGTTGATTTGCTGACTGAAAAAGCCACTGCCGTTGCACGTTTTCAGGGCGGTCATAACGCAGGTCACACCTTAGTGGTCGACGGAAAAACGACTATTTTGCATCTGATTCCATCAGGTATCCTACGTGAGGGCGTGACTTGCTTTATTGGTAATGGCGTGGTGCTAGCGCCTGACGCTTTGCTCAAAGAGATGAGGGAGCTTGAGGCTAACGATGTTCCGGTACGCGAGCGTTTGCGTATCTCGCCCAATTGCCCACTTATCATGCCGTATCATGTGGCACTTGATCAAGCTCGTGAAGCTCGCCGCGGCAGTGGCAAAATCGGTACGACAGGTCGCGGTATTGGTCCTGCCTATGAAGACAAAGTCGCTCGCCGTGCAATCAAGCTTGCTGATCTGTTCCGTGATGATCTAGAAGAAAAACTACGTAACCTTATTGAGTATCATAACTTTCAGTTGACGCAGTACTATAAAGTCGATGCTATTGACTTTGATGAGACGCTCAAGCTGTGCCAAGAGTGGCGCGAGGAAATCAAAGGCATGGTCACTGATGTCACTGAAGATTTGAATCAGTTGCGTTTAGCGGGCAAGAATTTGATGTTTGAAGGCGCGCAAGGCACGCTACTCGATATCGATCATGGCACTTATCCGTTTGTCACCAGCTCTAGTGTTACCGCAGGCGGCGTCTCTACGGGTACGGGTATCGGTCCTTTATACTTAGATTATGTTTTAGGTATCACAAAGGCCTATACCACCCGCGTCGGTAGCGGTCCGTTTCCAACGGAGCTGTTTGATGATGTGGGCGCGCATCTTGCCCGCGTTGGTCATGAGTTTGGTGCGACGACGGGACGTGCGCGTCGCTGTGGTTGGTTCGACGCCGAAGCCCTGCGCCGCGCTGTGGTATTAAACTCATTGTCAGGTATCTGCTTGACTAAGCTTGATGTATTAGACGGTTTAGAAGAGCTGATGATCGGTGTGGGTTACAATCTGCCAGAGACTGAATGCGCAGGCGCTCATGATGCCGAGTTTTATGAGTCTGTGACGCCAAAGTACGAAACCTTGCAAGGTTGGAGCGAGTCAACAGTCGGTATCACTAACTATGATGATCTGCCAGAAAATGCCAAAATCTACATCAAGCGTATCGAAGCACTCATCGATTGTCCTATCGATATTATCTCAACGGGTCCTGACCGCGAAGAGACTATCGTACTGCGCGATCCGTATGATGCTTAATTGATATTTTGCTGACAGTAAATAAATAGCTTTGATTTAAAAGGTCTCAATAAGTATTGGGACTTTTTGTTTTTGGGTCTATAGTTATCTTTTACTAAGGGACAATTATAAATTATCCCTATCATTTATAGCGTCAATCATTATAATAGGCAGCAATCACACGTTTAGGCGCAGATATACGCATTAGTATGCCTAAACGTCATAGTGATCACAGATATTTACCCTTTTTATTCACATTTTATTAGGAGCTACACATGGCTAACGAACGTACTTTATCTATTATTAAACCTGACGCGGTTGGCGGCAATCATATCGGCGCAATCTATAGCCGCTTTGAAGACGCGGGCCTAAAAATCGTTGCCGCAAAAATGATGCAATTAGATGACGAAAAAGCAGGCGGCTTTTACGCTGAGCACGCTGAGCGTCCATTTTATAACGATCTAAAATCATTCATGATGTCAGGTCCAGTACTCGTATCAGTACTAGAAGGCGAAAACGCTATCGCTCGTCATCGTGAAATCATGGGCGCAACCAACCCAAAAGACGCGGAAAAAGGCACTATCCGTGCTGATTTTGCTAGCAGCATCGATGAAAACGCCGTTCACGGTTCAGATTCAGCAGAATCTGCCAAACGTGAAATCAGCTACTTCTTCAACGATGATGAAGTCTGTGCGCGTACCCGTTAATTTGTATCGCTGGTAACCACTAAAGCGATATAGAATATTTAAACGGCTTATATCTTATGGGTATAAGCCGTTTTAGCGCTTTGTTGTTGAAATTAGCGACCATTTGCCTCATCATCTGTATTTACATAGCGTTATCAATCCCTTATCAGCATGTTCTATTATTCAATACAAAAAGCACGCTCATAACGGATTGCTTATGCCGCATTTCTAGCATGATGATTTATATACTTGCATCTCAATACTTGCGCCGCTTATGAGTGGGTGCAAAAAAGGTATTTATTATGTCAACGATTCAAACCATTCAAGCGCCGACTCAGCATGTCCCTGCCAAGACTACAAGTATCAAGCTAGTAGACGAAGCAAAAGCCAAGACCAATCTACTTGGTATGACGCAAGCGCAACTGGCCGAGTACTTCAAGAGTATAGGCGAGAAGCCGTTTCGCGCCACCCAAGTCATTAAATGGATCTATCAGCACGGTGTCACTGACTTCGATCAGATGACCAATCTAAGTAAATCCTTACGTGATAAATTATCACAAAATGCCTGCGTGACACCGCCAAAGGTAATTCATCGTCAGTATAGTAACGATGGCACGCGTAAATGGGTGTTTGAAGTCACAGGCGGCTCTTTGGTTGAAACCGTATTGATACCGGCAGATGACAGTAAAGAAAACGGCCGCAAAACCTTATGTATATCCTCACAAGTGGGCTGCGCGCTGGATTGTAGTTTTTGTAGCACCGGCAAACAAGGCTTCGAGCGTGATTTGAGTGCCGCTGAGATATTAGGTCAGTTGTGGGTCGCTAATGCCTCTTATATGACTGATGACAATGACAGCTTAGAGCATGTCGATCATAGTTTGTGGGAGAACAACGTCACTAACGTGGTGATGATGGGCATGGGCGAGCCGCTCCTCAACTACACCCCTGTGGTTAGCTCTATGGAGCTGATGCTCAGTGATCATGGCTATGGCTTATCCAAGCGCCGCGTGACCTTATCAACGTCAGGCGTGGTGCCCAAGATGTATGAGCTGGCGCAAGATATCGATGTGGCGCTCGCTATATCCCTGCATGCGCCAAATGACGAGCTACGTAATGAGCTGGTACCTATTAATAAAAAGTACCCGCTTGAGCAATTGATGGCCGCTGCTCGCAACTATGTCTATGAGGTCAATCCGCGCCACAAAAAACATGTGACGATAGAGTATGTGATGTTAGATGGTGTCAACGATAGTAATGAGCACGCGCGGGAATTAGTCGCTTTACTGGGTGATCTGCCTAGTAAAATAAATCTGATTCCGTTTAATCCGTTCCCACATGCCAATTACGACAAATCAAGTAATAATCGCATTCATGCCTTTAGCAATATTTTAAGCGAAGCTGGTTTTGTCTGTACTATACGTCAGACGCGTGGCGATGATATTGACGCCGCTTGTGGTCAATTGGTCGGACAGGTGGCTGATCGTACTCGGCGCTCAGCGGCGTGGCAACAAAGTATTAAAGATAGAGAAGAGAACTGAGGCTAGTAAGTTGTCTTTTTATGGCAGTATAATATTCACTTGGCAAAGTAAATTGTACTTATAGACTGCAAATCTATTAAACTGATGCTGCACCGTTTCACAGTGTTGACAATCACCAAAGATCTTATCGCGTTAGAGTGCCTGAGCTGTACGCGATAACTAAGGTGAAAAACCTGTTTTGAATAATCGTTTAATGGTAGCTTTAATGATGCTTAAATACTTATATCAGCCCAAATGCTCTTTTTTAACTCATAAAAGTACACACTGTAGACAAAGCTTTGCGACTTATAAACTAGTGACGGCAAGTGTCGTTCTCTTATCTGTGGCAGGATGTCAGAGCAGTCAAAATACAGACTTGCTCGGTGGTACGCGTTATCAGACCACAACGCAGGCAAGCGATAATCGTAGTGTCGATAAGCAGGAAGTAGCGCGCGTTCGTACCACGCTTGCTGCGCAATATATCCGAAAAAATGAGCTGGATACCGCGCAGCGACAACTCGAAAAAGCTTTTGCTGCCGATAGCAGGTACGCGCCTGCCTATGATATGATGGGCGTTTTGTTACAGCAAGAAGGCAGCCGCATAAATTTGCAAAAGGCGGATCAGTATTTTAAAAAGGCGATCACCTTAGATCCTGATTTTGTGCAGGCGCGTAACAACTACGGTGTTTATTTATCACAGATGGATCGCTATAAGGAAGCCGCTGAGCAGTTTGAGATTGCAGGCGCGACTCTCGGTTACGAAGGCCGGATCGGCGCGCTTGAAAATTTGGGGCGCACCTACCTTCAGCTCAATGATAATCCAGCTGCAGCAAAAGCATTTTTGCGCGCACTAGACGGTAACCGTAGTAGTATTATTGCCCATATCGAGCTGGTTGATCTGCTCCTTGAGCAGCAGCGCGTACAGCAAGCACAACGACTCTATGATGAAACTTTAATATTGGTGCAAGGGCAAGGCGTAAGTCCACGACTTATGCTTCAAGGCATCAAACTTGCTGACGCACAAAACCAGATATCAACGCGCCAGCAGTTAGCGCAGCAACTTCTATCCGCTTATCCACTCAGCGATGAAGCAAAACAACTTAAGAATTGGCTTAATAACCCAGAGGCTCCATGGAAATGACCACCCCTTCATCACATCAATCATCTGGCGCTCAGGGATCATTCGGTGCTATGTTGCAGCAGGCGCGAGCATCAAAGCAGATCAGTTTAGACGAGGCTGCTAGCGAGCTATTTATATTAAAGCGTCACCTGCAAGCATTGGAGAATGAGAACTTCTCTGATTTGCCGCAAGTTGCTTTTGCGCGTGGTTTTGCGATTAATTATGCTAAGTTCTTAGATTTGGATCCAATCAAAGTCGCAGATAGCTTTGATGCCGCTTACCCTAACGAGCTCAAACAGCACTCGATCAACAATATCGACTCGCCACTTAGACCTATGGGTACTTTGCAGCGCGATACGCACAATCGTATCCGTTTTAATCCTATGCTTGTTATCGCTGTGATTGCTCTAATTATCCTAGCGATATTCTTGTATCGTATGGTGAGCAATGCTACCAGCGATAACGCTCAAGAGCCAACGCCGCTATCAGAGGACATCTCAGTTGCTGAGCAGACTCAAGGCGCTGCAATCGATAACCAAGATACGGTTGGCGCTTCAGGATCGGCGCTTAATTTAGGTGAGCCTACGACTAATGCTCGCTTGCCACTTGTGGTCAGTATTACCGATCCCGTCGTCGTCAATATTACAGACGCTGCAGGCAGTAGCCTTATGACAGGTGATCAGACTGCGGGTACTTATGAGCTTTTAGGCGCGCCGCCTTTGAACGTCAATATCAGTGATACCGCTGGTGTCAGCATGACGTTTAATCAAGAGCCAGTTGCTATGGATGAGTATGCAGCGGGCGACCAAGCCAGCTTCATCTTAAATCCATAAGCTTATAAGCTTAAATAAAACGCCAAGCTTAGCGGTATCAATCGATTGCGATTTTTAAATAAAGGATGTTTATATGTCTATGCCTACACCTATTAACCGTCGTCAAACCAAAAAAATCTATGTTGGCGATGTGGCAATCGGTGGCGACGCGCCTATTAGTGTACAAAGTATGACCAATACTGACACCTGCGATGTTGCAGCTACCGTTGCTCAGATTGAGCGCTGCGTTGAGGCTGGGGCTGATATGATGCGCGTATCGACGCCGACGATGGATACGGTCGAAGCCTTTGGCAAGATTCGCAAATTAGTTAGTGTGCCGCTAATTGCCGACGTACATTTTGATCATAAAATTGCTTTAGCAGTAGCAGAGGCGGGCGCTGATTGCTTGCGTATTAACCCAGGTAATATCGGTAGCGATGCCAAGGTACGTGAAGTAGTCGCTTGTGCTCGTCATCATAATATTCCGATTCGTATTGGTGTCAACGCAGGCTCGCTCGAAAAAGACATTCAGCGCAAATACACCGAGCCGACTGGGGAGGCGATGCTTGAGTCGGCCATGCGTCATATCGATATCTTAGATCGTCTAAACTTTGATCAATACAAAGTCTCAGTCAAAGCCAGTAATGTATTTTTGACGATGGATGCGTATCGCCTGATATCTGCGCAGATTGATAATCCGCTGCATTTGGGCGTGACTGAAGCGGGCGTCTATCGTACTGGCGCGGTCAAGTCAGCTATTGCATTAGGCGGTTTACTACTTGATGGTATTGGCGATACGATTCGTATATCGCTCGCCGCAGAGCCTGAAGAAGAAATTAAAATAGGTTTTGATATTCTAAAGTCCCTTAATATTCGCTCAAATGGCGTTAACTTTATTGCTTGTCCAAGCTGCTCGCGCCAAGAGTTTGATGTGATTAGAGTCATGACTGCCCTTGAGTCGCGTTTAGAGGATATACGCGAGCCGATGAATTTATCGGTTATAGGCTGCAAGGTTAACGGCCCAGGTGAAGCTAAAGAGGCGGATATAGGAATTGTGGGTGCAGCGCCCAAATCTTTGGTCTACCGCATGGGCGAGAAGAGTCATCTGATTGATACCACCAACTTAGTTGATGAAATCGAAACGATGGTGCGTGAGCATGCTGATAAGCTTGCCAAAGCACGCGAAAATGAGATTATCAGAGTCGGATAAGCAGTCGAGTAGCTTAAAAACTAGCACTAAATAGTCTAGCACTAAATAATAATGATAAAGTACAAGTGATTCTTAGGGATATAAAGGCACCATGATAAAAGCGATCAAAGGGTTTAACGATATCTTGCCAGAACAAGCGGCAAAATGGCTACGTTTAGAGAAAATACTAGCAGAAGTACTCGCTAGATATGGTTATGAACATATCCGTTTGCCTATCGTTGAGCAGACAGATCTGTTTGCAAGAGCGATAGGCGGCGCAACCGATATCGTCGAAAAAGAGATGTATAGCTTTATTGATAAGTCTGAGCCACCAACGCCGCTTACCTTGCGCCCAGAAGGTACGGCAGGAGCGGTACGCGCGGTCATCGAGCATAATCTATTGCGCGGCGATGCACCCAAATTGTGGTACATAGGGCCCATGTTTCGTTATGAGCGTCCGCAAAAAGGCCGCTATCGTCAGTTTCATCAGCTCGGTGTCGAGAGCTTTGGTAGTGCGTTACCTGATGCCGATGCTGAGCTGATCGCCATTACTTATCTTATGTGGCAAATGCTGGGTCTCAAAGACGAGATGCAGCTGCAACTTAATAGTTTAGGCGAGAGTGATGAGCGCCATGCTTATCGTGATGCGCTGGTTAGCTATTTGACTGATAAGCAAGATCAGCTTGACGAAGATAGCAAGCGCCGATTGAGTACCAATCCACTACGGATATTGGATAGTAAAGAGGCGAGCACGCAGGCTCTCTTAGCGGATGCACCAAAGCTTGCTGACTTTTTGGGTGATGAAAGCACAGCTCACTTTGAACAAGTCAAAGCTTATTTAGATGAGTTGGGCATTGAGTACGAGATTAACCCGCATTTGGTACGGGGCCTTGACTACTACAACAAAACCGTCTTTGAATGGGTGACTGATAAGCTTGGTAGTCAGGCGACGGTGTGCGCAGGCGGGCGTTATGATGGGTTAATCGGTCAGCTAAAATCTATGGATACTGACAAACCTGCTAAGTCTGAGCCTGGTGTTGGTTTCGCTATGGGTCTGGAGCGTCTGCTTTTATTAATAGAAGCAGTCGCACCTTTTGATGACGTCGCTGCATGTGATGTCTTTGTGGTTGCGCACCCTGATGTCTATAGCGCAGGCGTACGTTTTGCACAAAATCTGCGCTATGATAGAGCGGACTTGCGCATAAAAATGGGCGGGGCAACGAGCCTAAAAGCACAAATGAAAAAAGCGGATAAATCGGGTGCTAGATTGACCGTCATTATCGCGCAGCAAGAGCTTGATGAGCAGACCATTAGCATCAAAAATATGCAAACAGGCGAGCAGCAGACGGTCGAGCAGCAGTGGTTATCGAGTACGGATAATTTTTCGATTTAGCGACGATAGTAAAGACGATAGTAAAGACGATAGTAAAGCTGCATTTGTACCGCGATACTTTTTTAATAATTTAGTAGGCAGATGATCATGGCATTGAACCCTAATTCACCAAATACCGATAACTCAATGCAGGCTTTGCAAAAGTATGGTGGCAATATTATCACTGTGATTTTGCTCGCATTGGCAGGCTATTTTGGCTGGACGTACTGGCAGAATAATCATGCGCGCGTAGATACCGTTGCCGCAGATCAGTACGCTGATATTCAAAGGCTCAATGAAGAGGTTAATTTGGCGTCGCAAAATCCTGACTTGGAGGCGGATGCTTTGGCCGCGATTGCAGATAGTCGCACTCAGCTTAATCAAAACATTGACACTTTAGTGCAAACTCATGGCGACTCTGTTTATGCTTGGCAAGCGCTGATGATAAAGGCGCGTACGCAAGCTGACAACGATGACTTTAAAGGTGCTAGCGAGACGCTACAAAAGGCATTGGCTATTGATTTGGGTGACGCAGGTCTAAAGGCGATCACTCAATTGCGTTATGCCGAAACCCTACTTGCTATGGGTGATGCCGATAGCGCCTTGTCTGCCGCTAATAACGAGTTCCCAATCTCGTTTGAAGCCAGTCAGCAAGAGTTGTTAGGGGATATCTACTTGGCACAAAACAAGCAAGATGAAGCGATTCAAGCCTACAATAATGCTTGGGAGTTGTTACGAGAGCGTAAGGAAATTCGTGCAGTATTAGCACTGAAAATGGAGAGTTTGGGTGTGGTACCTGATCCTATCACTGAGCAGGCGAGTCTGGTTCAAGCCTCGAGTGCTGCGCCGCAGGCAATCAGTGTCGAACCTGCTTCTTCTGAAGCTCAAAGCGTAGCAATAGAGACAGCACAATAATTTTATATTGCATACTTATTTATCATTTACTCGTAGTGAGAACCTATAATGACTCGATCGATTCGCTCTAAAAGCATGGTCAAAAAGACGGTTATGAATGCGGCAATACTGGCGCTTATGACGACTGCTGTCGTTGGGTGTAACCGCGGTATCAAGCCTGTCGTCAACGATCCAGTAAAACTGGTACAGATTGCGCAGCCTGTTAGTGTGCTACAACCTGTCTTTAATGTTGATGTTGGCAACAAAAAGGCAAGCAAAAAAGATCCTTTAAGCTTGCAGGTCGGTTTTGATAATGGTCAGATAGTTACCGCCTCGCGTAGTGGTGATTTACTAGGGTTTGATAGTACTGGTCAACGTCTATGGTCAGTGAATGTCGGTGATGAGATCACAGGCGGCGTGGCGGTAGATGCGTTTAGTCAGACTGCTATTGTTACTACTCGTAATGGTCAGGTTCTCGCCTTTGATAGTACAACAGGTGCCAAGCGTTGGCAGCAGCAATTATCAGGCTCAGTACTCACGCCTGCGCTCATTACCAATAACCGCGTGATACTGTCCGCCAACGACGGGTTTTTGCACGGGTTAGTACTTCAATCAGGTCAGTCGGTTTGGCAGTTTGCAACTCAAGTGCCCGCTATTAGCATTCGAGGTACAGCTGCGCCCACCTTATTAGATGATAAGACTGCACTTTTGGCAACAGCTGATGGTCGTCTGCACGCTATCACCACTGATAGTGGTCTGCCGCAATGGTCACGTCGCATAGGCGTTGGCACAGGCAGTAGTGAAGTTGAGCGTATGAGTGATGTTGATGGCAAGCCTATCGTTGATGGCGATCAGCTTTTTGCAATCAGCTATAGCGGTCAGCTTTTAGGTATCGATTTGGCATCAAAGCAGGTCATGTACATAAATGAGCTTGCTAGCCTAAAGTCGTTAGCGGTGAACAATCAGCAAGTGATCGCGACCAGTTTAGACGGCAAGGTCATCGCTTATGATCGCAATAGCGGCGAGATGCTATGGGAGAGCAACGAGCTGGCTTATCGCAAACTCACTAACCCTGTGATGATAGGCAACTATATTGCTATTGGTGACTTGGATGGGGTAGTGCATCTATTTAACCCAGCGACTGGTGCTATTGTCAGCCGTGTTCAGACCAAAGGTGCATTGACGACGCTACAGTCTGATAATAATCGTCTACTGGCTCAAAGCACCACAGGTCAAGCCTCCATTTGGCAACTGGCACGTTAATTAGCATTGCTACCTTTTAGTGCTGTTTTTTATTATCATAGGCATTAGGCGCTGCTATTGTGCCTAATGCCTTTATTATTGATCTATTATCGCTTTAAAGCATTATCGCTTTAATCCTGTCCGCTACTGTGTTTACTACCAAGCACACCATAGAGAGTATTGCATGAGTATCAAGCCTGTGGTCGCCTTAATCGGTCGCCCAAACGTCGGTAAATCCACCTTGTTTAACCAGTTTACTAAGAGTCGTCAGGCTTTGGTTGCCGATTTGTCAGGGCTTACTCGTGATCGTCAGTACGGTGATGCCAGATATGAAGATAAGTCCTTTATTGTCGTTGACACAGGCGGCATTGGCGAGGCGGATGATGGTAGCGGCAATATCGATGATTACATGTCTGAGCAGTCGCACACTGCTATACATGAGGCAGATATCATTGTATTCGTCGTGGATGCGCGCGCAGGTTTGATTGGCGCAGATGCTGAGATCGGTAAGTTTTTGCATACCTTAGGCAAACCTGTGTATGTCGTTGCCAATAAGGTCGATGGCGCTCATGATTCAGCGCCTGCTGAGTTTTATGCATTAGGACTTGGCGAGCCATATCCAATGGCGGCAAGTCATGGTCGCGGTGTCGGTAATCTACTTGAGGTACTTACTGCTGATATGCCAGAGGATGGGCACGGACAGGAGCCTGATGGCCTAAAGCTTGCTGTGATCGGTCGTCCCAACGTCGGTAAGTCAACGCTGGTCAATCGTCTATTAGGTGAAGATCGCGTTGTGGTATTTGATATGCCAGGCACAACACGTGATAGTATCTACATTCCTTATCAGCGCGACGGCAAAGACTATGTATTAATTGATACCGCAGGCGTGCGCCGCCGCGGTAAGATTGATGAAAAGGTAGAGAAGTTCTCTGTTATCAAAACCTTGCAAGCGATTAAAGACTCCAACGTTACGGTCATTGTCATTGATGCTCAAGAGGGTATCGTTGATCAAGATTTGCATATGATTGGCTATGCGCTTGACGCAGGCCGCGCCTTAGTCGTTGCAATCAACAAATGGGATGGTCTGACTCCAGATCAAAAAAACTATATCAAGATTGAGATGAATCGCCGTTTTAACTTTATTCCTTATGTCAAAGTGCATCTGATATCTGCGCTTCATGGTACAGGCGTCGGTAATCTATACCCGTCTATTCGCCGCGCTTATGAGTCCTCGATGTTTGAGGTATCGACCAACCGCCTGACGCAAATCTTGCAAGATGCGGTGACTGCAAATCCGCCACCAACCGTTGGTGGTCGTAGAATCAAACTGCGCTATGCTCATATCGGTGGGCACAATCCACCCGTTATTGTTATTCATGGTAATCAAACTGGCTCGCTACCCAAAAGCTATCAGCGCTACTTAGAAAATCAGTTTCGCCAAGTGTTTAAATTAGAGGGCACGCCTTTGAACGTGGTCTTCAAACTCAACGAAAACCCGTACGCTCACAAAAGCAGTACACCGACCAAAGCAAAGGCGCAGCAACTGCTTCAGCGCAAGCAGCGCAAAAAGTTCACTAAAGGCGATAAAAGAGATCGATAGCTCACGTTTTAATGAGCGTTTGCAAAGCTGTAATCGCTTATTTTTTAAACCTATAAAAGGGTGCAATAGCCTTTGTGACTTGGCATAAATACCAGTAGTATGTATGGGAGTATTTAGATTTATAACATTACAGTTGTCTAATGGCAGTGACGCGATATGAAAAACCGTCCACAAAAGACTCTCTCCGCTATTGCTTGGAGCGCTGTTTTACAAGTAACCCTTGTAACTGTGCTGACCGGGTTTTTACTGTCTGTTATTTACGGCCTGGTTTATCACTATAAGCAAAAGCAGCAACACGTTGATCAGTTAGCGGCGCTACTAACCACTAGTGCTTCAACGCCCGCTGGTGCCAATCTAATCGCCGATCAGGTGAGGCTCGTGTTAGCTAATGAGCCAAGTATTGAGAGTATTAGGTTTTATTCGACGACATATTCTATCGCCGATAACGCTCAAGACAAGGGTGATGAGACTCGTAGTGATTGGCAAAATGCACTGTTTTCAAATACTGCTAGCTTTAACTATCCTGTCATCAGTCGTGATGTTAGTAGTAGCACGTTTATTGACGAAGCTCTTGATGCCAGTGCTGATACTGAGAATCAAGACACTGGCAGTTTGGTCGGCTATCTTAATATTACGCTTGATACAGCCCGTATGCGTAGCAACTGGCTACAAGATAATTTGCTGCTATGGTTGTTCATCGTAGGACTCAGTCTGACTTGGATCATGTTTATACTGCGTAAAATCAACTGGTTTATCAAAGACGTAGATGCATTAACGGATGTATTCAAACTGGTCATAGAAAATCCAGAGCTCAAGCAACTACCTGTCACCAAGCAGCGCCTTGAGTTTAAGGAGCTTATGCACGCCAAGCACGCTTTTATCACTTTGTTTGAGCGCTTAAAGAATACGAAGCGCGACTATAAAGAGCTAGCTATATTAGAGCAGCAACTACACAACAAAGATTTGTCTTTAAACCTGCAACGCCACACCTTTCAAAGCATGATCAATCACGAGCTTAAAACTTCACTCAATGCTATCGTAGGCGGCCTACAACTACTCGATAGCCAAGGCTTAAATATCGAACAAAAAGACACTGCTGACATTATCAATAAAGGCGCGCAGCAGCTTGTGATAATGCTTGATCAAATCATGTTACTAAATCAGATTGATAAAGGTCAGATTAGTATCGAGACGCGAGAATTTAATCCGCTAGAGGTTATCGCTGATTTACTCGCTAAGTATGAGCCTATCGCTCAACAAAAAGGGCTGGCGCTTGTCAGTCATATTCATCATATCGATTATGTACTCCAAGGGGACGTCAACAAGATTAAGCAGATGGTATCGACGTTACTAGATAACGCAATAAAATTTACTACAAAAGGTGAGATTAGCCTTCAATCGCAGCTTACTCATTTTGATCGCAGTAATCGCTGGCAGATTGTGATCAAAGATACAGGTATTGGTATTGATGCCGATTATCTAAACGATATTTTTGATCCCTTCTTTCAGGCGGACTCGTCACAGACGCGTCAATACGAAGGCTCTGGTATTGGTCTGACTGTGGTCAGGCAAATGGCGCAGCTCATCGGTGCCACAATAGAGGTTGAGAGTACCCCTAATGTGGGTAGTCAATTCACGCTTACCATTCCTATGAGCAGTCAGCATCATACTCGGCAGCAATCGGTTTTTAGTGAGTTGACGGTTATCTATTACTACTACCGCGAAAAAGGACATCTAGCAGCTACTCTCGAGCGACTAGGGGCTCATGTTCATTATCATCAGTACGAAAAATCTGTTATTGAGCAGATGAGTATTAAAAAGGTAGATATAGTCATGTGCGCTGAAGACGTACAGATAACCAGAGTGATCTCGCTCACTAAATCCATCCGTCAATACGAAAAGGCGCATCGCGCGCTGATTATCTACTGGTATCCGCCGCAGCAAGCGCCGAATTTAGGGAGTTTTGAGCATGGGATCAAGGCTGTCGGCGTCGACTATTGTCACAGCTCAGATATCAATAGCAAAACATTAATGAAACTCATTAAGGAGTGGCTGGCATGGATATAGGACTTCTTATTTAGCACAAAAAAGACTAGCAGCACAAAAAAACTACTGAGCATAAAAAAAGACGCCTGATATTTAGGCGTCTTTTTTTACAACTAAGTCATATATCAAAACAGGTTCTGCGCCCAGCGTACCACATGCTGCCACATCCGGCTTATAAACCCTGACTCCTCGACGGCGCTGGTAGCGATGATAGGTACAGAAGCTACAGCCTTACCATCAATAACCGCCATCATCTTGCCAACTTCTTGGCCTTTGGCGATAGGTGCCTCTAAGCTCTCAGGTATGTCGACGACCGTAGTGATTTTATTTTTTTGTGTCTTGGTGGTCAAGATTTGCAAATTATCAGCAGTCGCCAGCTCAACCTCTTCATTTTCTCCAAACCATACTGGCAGTTTGCTTACAAACTGACCTGAAGGCGCTTTGGTAACGGTTGTAAAGTGGCCATAGCCCCAGTTGAGTAGTTCGCGCGACTGATCCGCACGAGCTTGCGCACTCTCTGTGCCCATAATAACGGAGATCAGGCGCATACCGTCACGGTCGCTAGAAGCTACCAAGCAGTAACCAGCAGCGTTGGTATGTCCTGTCTTTAAACCATCGACTGTCGAATCGGTCGCGAGTAGGGCGTTACGATTGCCTTGAGTAATACCGTTATAAGTAAACTCCTTTTCAGCGTAGATATCATAATACTCACCGCTGTTTTTGATAATAGCGCGCGCAAGTTTGGCCAAATCCATCGCTGAGGCATAATGACCATCATCTGGCATACCCGTTGAATTGACAAAATTGGTGTTTTCCATACCCAGCTTTTGCGCCTGCTCGTTCATCAAAATAGCAAAAGCCGATTCGCTACCAGCGATATGCTCAGCCATTGCTTTTGAGGCGTCATTGCCTGATTGAATGATGATGCCGCGAAGCATATCGATCACGCTTGCTGTTTTGTTGACAGGGACATACATGCAAGATTGGCTACTACTACCGCGGCACCAAGCGTTTTCGCTCATCAATACTTGGTCATCTTCACTCAAATCATTTGAGGCTAAGCGTTGCTCGATGATGTAACTGGTCATCATTTTGGTCAAGGATGCTGGTGGCAGAGGTTGATTGGCATTCTTTTGTGCCAAAATCTCGCCTGTATTGTAGTCCATCAATACATAAGCAGTATTGTCCATTTCAGGAGTTTGAATGGCGGCGCCTGCCATGACCGCGCTCATAGAAGCGCTTGCAACCATAAGCTGGATGAGCTGTTTTTTTACCTGCTTTACTATCATAAATTGTTACACCGCATCAAAAAACCAAATGTATCTACCGCATAGCTAAGGATATAAACGTATGTTTGGTAACCTTTATACCGAGCCTCAAAACTCATAATTGACAGATGAGCACAGTATATTGCCTAAGCGATAGACATAAAAAAATAACGCCTTATAGTAGCAAAATGCCCGGCGATGGGGAATTGTTAAATGCAACTAAATAAGACCGGGGGAGATTGTTAAGATAATAAAAAACTTGCAATCACTTATCGCCAAAGGCTATAAATCATCGCAAGTCGTATGAGACATTGTCTGTTGCAACCAGTACTACCCGTTAGATAGCCGCGTTAGCCAAGTCCTCGCATAGCGCTTTGTTTTCTTGTCTAGAGAATCCCATAGTCCAGCTACGAATGCCTTGCAAGATTTGGCGATAATCTTGCTGAGTAGACAAGTACTGGATAGCCGCTTTTGGATCCTCTAATGACGGCATCAATTCGTGAAGCTGTACATTATAAGACTTATAAAAACGCTGTTTTTGTTTGCCATTGAGCATCGGCGGGCATATCTCTGAGAGCACTTGCATGACAGCTATTTCATGCTTAGTGATGTTCATACCAGACATATCTAAAGGGATCGTTGTAGAGTTATCTGCTGCAGTTGTTACTGAAGAGAGCAAGAATGCAGACGCTATGGCGCTAGCAAAACCGACTTTGGAGGCGGCTTGTTTCATAGTAAAAGCTGTAGACAATATCGATTGATTCTTCATTCAGTATTACGCTCGCTTATCATTATTTGATGGTCATATGGTAATAGTTATAAAAATAAAAGTCACATGAATTCTTCGTCTATGTGTAGATATATTGTGAGCTTAGCCCGTGTTTCAGCAACATAGCAGAGCTATGAGCAGACAAGTTACGTCAAGATAAAGCAAAGGGTAAATAATGTTGTTAATTATTGCTTATTGTAACGCATTGGCATATTTTTTAGGGCACCGGTTTTGATAAATAGACTGACAAAACAAAACCTTAGACGTTAAGTGAATAGGGCAGACAGAGTATAACGCTAAATGCAGGCACTGGTGTACAAAGATTAATTTAATATTATTCACTATTATATAAGGCAGCTTTGAGCAATTTATCTCTTATTTAGTTTTATCACTGTCTGTTTGCAGGCAGCACTTGAGATATACAAGTACTAGTTAAGAGGTGTCAATCACCTAGAGCTTTAAGCATTTTGGCATTGAACAACAAATACAGTGTGTACAAAGGATATGATAATCCTATATCATCAAAACCCCAAAATTTAGCAAATCATGATGACTTTTATAGCGTCATCTACTATAGAAAAAGAGTATTAATGAGATTTTTAATTAGTAATGATGATGGCGTATATGCACCTGGATTGGCAGCTTTGTACAGGGCTTTATCTGGCATTGGAGAAGTGGTCGTCGTCGCACCAAATACTGAGCAGAGCGGTACAGCTAGTGCGTTAACTATTACGCGTCCCTTACATACTCACATTCTGCCATCTGGCTTTATCGCTGTAAATGGCTCGCCTGCTGATTGTATTCATTTAGCACTGCACAATCTTTATCAGGGCGTAGCATTCGATTGCGTCGTAACGGGAATCAATTCAGGAGCAAATCTGGGACAAGACGTTCTATATTCAGGTACCTTTGGCGCCGCTCTTACCGCGCAGCTTTTTGGTATTCCAGCTATTGCAACCTCCTTAGTTGGCGGCGCTCATAAAATATCAGACCAAGATCAAAGTTATGATAGGGCAGCAAACGAGATCGTCAAATTATTAACTCAAACATCGATAATAGATACCTGTAAAAGTTTGCCCTATCATGTATTAAACGTTAATATTCCTAATGTAAAAAGTGCTGATGATATTCAAGGTCGCAAAATCACGCGCCTAGGTCATAGCCAGATTGCACAGCCTGTGTATCATATGGTTGATCCACGCGGACGTGATGCTTACTGGTTGTCTTTACGCAAAGATAACGCACAGAATCAAGATCAAGCATCGGCTGATACAGATATACAAGCAGTTGCAGCAGGCTACATTAGTCTGTCACCAGTTAGGCTACACCATACTCCAAAAGCGGCGCTCAAACAGTTGCAGGCGCTAGATATATAAAATAATAATTTAAACCAGATACTAGCTTTACCATAAATAAGTCACACTACGACAAGTCACACTACAAATAGGATATCTTGTATGAAAAAGCTTACGATGAGATCGCAATTAGCGACGGCAACCTTGCTCGGAGCAATGACAGTGGCGATGGTTGGCTGCGCAACTAAGCCTGCTTATCAGCCGACCAATCTAAGCGGTCCCAAAATCATTACCAACGCTCAAGGTGTGCCTAATTATCATCTAGTCAAGCGCGGCGATACCGTCAGTCAAATCGCTTCTCGCTATCGGCTGAACTATCGCCAAATCGGTTCGCTAAATGGTTTAGATAGTAAATATACTATCTATAGCGGTCAATGGCTTAAACTGTGGGATGGCGGCTCGGCGCCTGCTGCCAACAACAGCTACAACACGTCAGTCCGTCAGACGCCGCAGCCACAGCCTACCTACACGCCGCCTGTCACCAGTGCACCTGTCACTCAAAGTCCAGTATATAACGCAACGGCCAACTCGGCGACAAATTATGGCTATCCAACGAGCAATCAGGTGATTCGCAACTTTGATGCTCAATCAGGCAACATGGGTATGTGGTTTGCCGGTCAAGAAGGCGATCCTGTCGTAGCGAGTCAATCAGGTACGGTACTGTACTCTGGTAATGGACTGCCTGAATATGGCAACCTGATTATGATACGTCATAGTGACAACTATATTACCGCTTACGCCCATAACAGTCAGTTGCTGGTCAAAGAAGGCGATCAAGTACAGCGTGGTCAGCGTATTGCCAATATGGGCCGCAGTGGTCAAACCGATCAAGTCGCCTTAGAGTTTCAGGTGCGCTTAAATGGTAACCCTATTGATCCACGTGCGGTACTAGCGCGCTAATTCCTAATATGAGAGTTGTATCATGCTAAAAAAACAATACGCCGCTTTGCTTCCCGCGCTTTTTTTTGTCGGCTGTACCAGTCAGCAAGCCATGCAGCAGCCAAGCAAAACGGTGCCAGTACGCCAAGGCAAAGTAGAGATTACTCAGCAGCAGACGATTACTGTAAAACCGACACCTGCGCCAGTTATCACGCCCAAACCGCAACCTGTTAAGCCTAGCTATCAGAGTTTTTCAGACTGGAAATCTGATTTTTCTATGCGCGCGCTATCATCAGGCTATAGCAGTTATGATGTGCAGCGCTTGCTTGCGTCTGCGAATTTAAATCAGCAAGTTATCTCACTCGATTCAGGTCAGCCTGAGTTCTCAAAAATGCCTTGGGAATACGTTGATTCTGCGGTATCAGAAGGTCGCGTGAGTACTGGCAAGCGTAAGTTCTCTGAACAGCGCGGATTTTTATCACAGTTAGAGTCCAGGTATGGCGTCGATGCTGAAATCATCGCCGCGATCTGGGGTATGGAATCCTCCTACGGCGTTGTCACTGGCAATAGCTATATTCCAAGCTCGCTTGCTAGTCTTGCCTACGATGGTCGCCGCCAAGAGTTCGCCGAAAACCAGTTGTTAGCCCTTATAACCTTGCTACAACGCGGTGATGTGTCTTGGTCGCAGCTCGATGGCTCGTGGGCAGGCGGCATGGGACAGACGCAGTTTATCCCTGATACATGGCTCAAGTATGGCGTTGATGGTGATAATAACGGTAGCCGTAATCCATGGGCGACAGGGGACGCGCTAGCATCGACTGCCAATTATCTCAATAATTCAGGTTGGGTGCGTGGTTTGGCGCCTTTTTATGAAGCAACTATTCCTGCCTCTTTTGATTACTCCTTAGTCGGTACCAAACAATCTGCTGCCAGATGGGCATCGATGGGTATTGATACGCTTGAGGATGTCACTTTGGATGCCAATACTCAGATGGAGCTGTGGCTGCCTGCTGGTAAAGATGGTCCTGTCCTACTGCTTAGCCCTAATTTTGATGTTATCAAGGTATACAACAACTCTTCAAGCTACGCGCTTGGGGTGAGTTTGCTTGGCAAAGCCATCGCGGGCAAAAGCGGTCTACAAAAATCATGGCCACGTTACGAGCGTCCACTCTCTACGGTGCAAGTGACCAATTTGCAGCGCCGTTTAACCAGTTCTGGCTACGACACCAAGGGTACTGACGGCATTGTCGGTACCAACACTCGTAATGCGTTTCAGCGCTGGCAGGCGGACAACGGTCAGACGCCAGATGGTTTTATCACGCAGCGCAGCGCGTCGTCACTAGCGTCTTGGTGAAGTAATCTGCTAACGCCATTTTTCAGCAGTGATTATTGGCGCAAGCTTACAGCAAAATTTTAGTTCAAGAAATATAGTTTTTCCGAGAGTGTTTTATAACCCAATAGGTAAGATATGAGCCCAGTTCAACCTACTACAACCCATGTCAATAAATGGTCTGCGATCAGTCGCCTTTTTCACTGGGTCAGCGCATTGCTGCTGCTCGTCACTTGGGTTATGATTTTTACCTATGAGAATACGGACAACTCGTTCTACATTGGCCTGCATAAAGCCTTTGGCGTTAGCTTATTGTTTTGGATGATAGCGCGAGTAATTAGCCGCGTATTTACCAAAGCGCCGCCGCCTGTCCCTATGCCTAAATGGCAAGAGATGATCTCTAAGCTTAGTCACTTTATGCTCTATGCGTTACTGATTGCGATGCCTATGGCAGGGCTGCTAATGTCAGTCTACGGCGGGCGTGCGGTAAGTATGTTTGGGCTGTTTGATATTCCTGTATTTGTCACCCCTGATCGCGGTTTGGCACGGTTTTTTAATGATGTGCATACTGATATTATTTGGAATCTAATATTAGTATTTACCGCCTTGCATATTGCAGCCGCGCTTTATCATCAGTTTGTCAAAAAAGATAAGCTCATTAATCGTATGCTGTAATGCACCTTTAGGTCTATAAAGTGCATAGCGTTTAGACACTATTGAAGCTTGCGGCTTAAATGAATAACAAAGAGCTTTTATGCGCACGACCAAAGATCGTATTCGCCACGCCTTGAGCTTTGAGATTATTGGGCTGCTTATTTTTGCACCATTAGCGAGCTTAGTGTTTGGTTTTAAGCTTGAGCTGATGGGCGTCATTGCTATTGCAGGCTCCATAGTCGCCACTGTCTGGAATTATTTTTATAATATTTTATTCGATAAAGCAATGCTTAGATTACGCGGCAGTGTCCACAAGACCGTAGCATTACGAGTCGGACATGCGGTACTGTTTGAGGGTGGTCTGCTGGTATTATTCTTACCGCTAATCGCATGGTACCTACAGATTAGCTTGTGGGAAGCCTTTGTTATGGATATAGCGATGGCGACCTTTTATCTCGTATATGCGTTTGTCTTTAATTGGGCTTATGACAAGGTATTTCCGATTCCTCAGCATGCTCAGGGTACGCAATAAAAAGGACAGTCAATATGGCGATATACGTCGATTTTATGCAGATAGAATTTAAAGGCTATAAATGGTGCCATATGCTGGCAGATACTTTGCAAGAGTTGCATGAATTTGCCGCACTGATTGAAGTGGATAAACGCTTATTTCACCGTAATGCCAGTTATCCGCACTATGATGTTACGGTGCAAATGCGCTTAACTGCTATCGAAAACGGTGCTATTCCTGCCGATAGAAAGAAAATTATTGAATGTGCAAAGAAGTTGAAAGTAGAGTTACATGAGCAAATAGCACAATCTGAGAACTCCTAATAAGTTAATTTTCTAAAACATGAAAAAGGTGGGTTATGCTTTTGCATCCCACCTTTTTATTTGTTTAGATTCTTACCTAAAGCTTATAACATTCCCAAAAATTAGAGTAGCAAGGAAAACGAGTGCAAGTATAGTCGATGTACTATAAAGTAAATACAGCGCTACTGGGATGAATTTTGCGCAGCCTCTGTGAACGCAGCACGCAAGTAAAATTTATACCAGTAGCGCGTTTGAAGTTATAACCTTTTTACTTCCAACTGACTATTCTACATTTATAATATGCTAAGCGAGTTTGACGCCGCTAATTGCATTTTTGGGTTTGGTATTACTTTGCAATAGCGGCTTTACTAACACCATCAAGGGCTTTTGCAATATTCCCTAATTGGGTATCACAACCTTTTATATTATGGCGGTCTTTGAGATATTCAGGATTGTTGTACGATAACCAAACTTTTTTATCAGCATCTTCACTGATGAGGATTTTTTGCGGCAAATCAATAGCGACGCTTTGCTCGCAATTCATCAATGGTGTACCGGCTTTAGGATTACCAAACATAATCACTTGTGTGGGTCTTAATGTTAAATCAACACCTTGCGCATTTTTCTGATGATCGACGCGCGCAAACACCTTCATGCCTTTACTTTCAATAATCGATGCCAGTTTATCCGCAGTATCTTGAACGGAGTGATTACTTTGCATCGTCACCAAACCCTTCTTAGCATTAATAGCAGCCATCGTTTTTAGTGTTGACTGCCCCTTGTCTGGCGCGTTTAAAATATTTTCAACACTGGCGCAAGAGGATACGGCCAAAGCTAGAGCAGCGATAGAGATAATCTTAAGCATAAAAAGTCCTTTTTTAGTGTGGTCATTTATTCAGCGAGTGATGGCTGACAACATCGAATATTCATTGTGAAGCATAGCATTGTGCGTAATAAACTGCGCATAGTAAAGGGTCGCATGACAACACCTCTTAAAGAATAACTAAGCCAAAACTATCATCTAAGCCAAACGCTCTGCCAGATAATCTACGAGCAACCTAATCTTTGGTGATAAATGACGGTTGTGCGGATAGACGGCCCAGATACTTTCCTCGGGCTCTCTATAGTTATCTAGTAAGCTGACCAGCTCACCTGATGCTAAGTACTTTTGCACATAATAATCAGGTAGCTGCACGATACCCAGACCTTTTAACGCAGCATCGACCAGACTGTGACCGCTGTTGTATTGCACAGTGCCAGATACTCGCAGGTTTTTTTCTTTATCAGCGTCTTTTCTAGAATCTGTTTTTTTAAAATCTATAAAATGCCAATAGTCACGAGTGCCAAGTAAGCAGTTATGTTGGCTTAGCTCGGACAGAGCATGAGGCGTGCCGTATTTTTCAAGATAAGCGGGTGCGGCACAGACGAAGTTGGTACGACGGCTAAGTTTTTTTGCCATCATGGTTGAGTCGCTTAATTTGCCAATACGAATTGCCAAGTCATAGCCGCCATCTACTAAGTCAATTTTTTGATTACTCAAAAATGCCGTCACTTCGATATCACGATATTGCACCATGAAGTCATTGACCAGTGGCAATAATTGCTGCTCGCCATAAGTGACAGGAGCGGTCAGTTTAATCCTGCCTTGGGGTTTTGATTGTAAGTTGCTTACTGCTTGCTCAGCGGCATCCAAGCCATCGAGCACGCTGCGGCAATGCTGATAAAACACGCGGCCTTCTTCAGTCAGTGTTACCTTACGCGTTGTGCGATATAGCAATTTGATACTGAGGCGCTTCTCTAAGGCGCTTATCTGCCGACTGACTTGCGCGGTTGAGATGCCCAACTCTTTTGCAGCACGTGTGAAGCTTTCGTATTCTGCGACGTAAACAAATTCACTAATGCCATCCCAGCGCATGATTATTACCACTGTGTAAAAGATATTTGTAAATATAGCACATTGTTATCATGGCAGAAACGACTATAATAGTTAGTGTAAAGTTTAATGCTTCACAGACAGGTTCAGCTGTCGCTTGCCTCTACTAAGTCAGCACTATAAGATGAATAGGTCTGTGCTCAATAACCGATAAAACTAATTAAAAAGAGAGACAACTATGTCAGATGAATTTATTAAATCAAGAGCCGCCATCGCTTGGGGCCCAAATGAGCCACTATCTATTGAAGAAGTAGACGTTATGCTGCCACGTAAAGGCGAAGTGTTGGTAAAAATCGTCGCCAGTGGCGTCTGCCACACTGACGCCTTTACCTTATCTGGTGAAGATCCAGAAGGCGTGTTCCCAGCTATCTTGGGTCACGAAGGCGGCGGTATCGTTGAACAGATCGGTGAAGGCGTGACCAGCGTCCAAGTCGGCGATCACGTTATTCCTTTATACACTGCAGAGTGCGGCGTCTGCAAAATGTGTCGATCAGGCAAAACCAATCTATGCTCAGCCGTACGTGAGACTCAAGGCAAGGGTCTGATGCCAGATGGTACGACGCGCTTTTACAAAGACGGCGAACCTATCTATCACTACATGGGCTGCTCGACCTTCTCAGAATATACTGTGTTGCCAGAGATTTCACTAGCCAAAGTGAACGTCGAGGCACCGCTAGAAGAAGTTTGTCTACTTGGCTGCGGCGTGACCACAGGTATGGGCGCGGTTATGAATACGGCAAAAGTCGAAGAGGGTGCAACCGTTGCTATCTTTGGTCTTGGCGGTATCGGATTATCAGCCGTTATTGGCGCTCAAATGGCAAAAGCGCGCCGTATCATCGCGATTGATATCAATGAGAGCAAATTTGATCTGGCCAAAAAATTAGGCGCAACAGATGTCATCAATCCAAAAGACTATGACCATCCTATTCAGGACATTATCGTTGAGCTTACCGATGGCGGCGTAGATTACTCGTTTGAATGTATCGGTAATGTCGATGTCATGCGCTCAGCGCTGGAGTGTTGTCATAAGGGCTGGGGCGAGTCGGTCATCATTGGGGTCGCAGGCGCAGGGCAAGAGATTTCAACCCGTCCATTCCAGCTAGTGACTGGTCGCGTCTGGAAAGGTTCAGCATTTGGCGGCGTCAAAGGCCGTTCAGAATTACCAGGCTACGTCGATCGTTATATGCAAGGTGATATCCCATTAAATGACTTTATTACCCACACTATGCCATTAGAAGATATCAACGAAGCCTTTGATCTGATGCATAAGGGTGAGAGTATTCGTACGGTGATTCATTTTTAAGACACTATTTATTATGAATTAAATCACGTCAGCACAAAAACGCCGCTCCTATATAGAAGCGGCGTTTCTAGTTTTATCGCTCGTTGCTGTAAAATCGTTCATTTAAGTCGATTTATTCCGCCATATCAGCCAGTTGCTGCAAAATGCTAGTAAAACTTTCCTCTCCTTGCGCACCGTTGACCAAATGACGCTCATTAAATATTACCGCTGGCACGCTTTGGATACCTTGCTGCTGCCAATGTTGCTCTGCTGCTCGTACTTCCTTAGCAAAACGCTGGTCTTCTAGTACCGCCAGTGCTTCGCTACGATCCAGCCCAGTCTCTGCCGCTATATCTGCAAGCACCGTGATGTCAGAGATATTACGGCCGTCAGTGAAATGGGCGACGAATAGTGCTTGTTTTAACTCGTGCATATGTCCTTGCTGCTCCGCCCAGTGCAGTAGCTGATGTAGATCAAAGGTATTATGCATACGCGTATCATCATTGAAGTTAAACTCAAAACCAACCTCGCGACCTGCTTGAGTCATCGCCTCACGGCTGGCATCAGATTGTGCTTTGGTCGAGCCGTATTTTTCTATAATGTGCTCACGTAAGTTTTGGCCCTCGGCTGGCATGTTAGGATTGAGCTCAAACGGGTGCCAGTATATCTCATGCTCAGTATTGGTCTGCTTAAGTGCTTGCGCTAGCTGACGATAACCGATAACGCACCAAGGACAGACTACGTCGGAGACAATATCTATTCTGAGTGGCTCAGCTTTCTTGGTATTATTCATAATAACTTCCTATAGTTAGTTTTGTGTTTGCATCACCATTTTAATGGCGTTTATTCTTCTCAAAACAAGCTAGCGTTTTACTATTGGATCTATAATCTTAAGCGTACTAACCATTTGAGGTGAGCCTAATGTTTTAATTTGCTAAGCTTGACTATAAGGCTCATAAACTTGGTAGACTCTATATATACCTTACTTTTATTTAATCTTAGGAGGAAGTGATGATGACCCAGCAGCATATTCTAGCTTGTGTCGATGGCTCAGCAGTCACAGGTTCCGTCAGTGACTACGCCGCATGGTACGCCAGTCGCCTAAATTTGCCTGTAGCCTTATTAAATGTGACCGAAGTGCCTGCATCCAAACGGCGCGACCTATCTGGCGCGATAGGACTCGACAGTCGCCAGATTCTATTAGAAGAGCTCTCGCATTTAGATGAGCAGCGGGCAAGAGTTGTCAATAGCTACAGCAATGCTCTAGTACAAGATGCCAAAAGCCATATACAAAGCAGCTTTGATGTCCAAATTAAGGTTTATCAGCGCCGCGGCAAATTGCTATCTGCTATCGAGCATTTCAAAGAAGACAACCGCGCTATCGTCATGGGACGACGCGGTGAGGATCACAAAAACGCGCGAATCAATATCGGTAGTCAAATCGAGACGGTAGCACGTGCCTCTAGCATTCCAATTTTGATTTGCTCAGAAGCTTACAAGGAGCCACGCTCATATATGGTAGCCTTTGATGCCAGCAAAACGGCTATCAAAGCGGTCGGATTGGTTGCCAAAAGCGAGCTGTTAAAAGGTATGCCTGGGCATATTGTGATGATTGGTCATAATAATGATGAAGCAAAGGAGAGTCTAAGAGTAGCCGCTGAGCAGTTAAACCAAGCAGGGTTTGAGGTGCAGACGCATCATTTGCCAGAGACAGATGCGGTCAATGGTCTGCTTACTCATCAGACGCAAAACGATATCGACATCATTGTTATTGGCGCGTATGGACGCTCTAAATGGCAGCAGCTATTTTTAGGCAGTACCACGACAGAAATTATCGCCAGCACCGTATCCCCTGTGATTTTGGTACGCTAATAAAATAATGGTTTAAAAACAACTTAGTGTTTTAAATTTAGCAGTATAGATAACAACATTTGTGAGGAGAGTAATCTTGGGTTTATTGGTTGATGGTAAATGGCAGGACACTTGGTACGATACCGACGCTAGTGGCGGGCGCTTTAAGCGCGAAGAGTCTGGGTTTAGAAATTGGGTCACAGCAGATGGTAGCGCAGGACCAACGGGCATAAGTGGGTTTCAAGCTGAACCTGATCGCTATCATCTATATGTGTCCCTAGCTTGTCCTTGGGCGCATCGTACGACGATATTTCGTAAGCTCAAGGGGTTAGATGATATGATTTCATTATCAGTCGTTCATCCCTTCATGGGTGATTATGGTTGGACCTTTAAAGACGGCGCAGGCGTCATCGCTGATCCTATCAATCATGCGGACTATGCCTATGAGATCTATACCGCTGCAAAAGCGGACTATACTGGCCGCGTCACTGTGCCTATCTTATGGGATAAAAAAACCAATACTATTGTCAGTAATGAATCTTCTGAAATCATTCGGATGTTCAATTCTGCATTTGATGAAGTAGGTGCATTGCCCGTTGATTTTCTGCATAAAGATAAATGGGACGAGATCGATGAGATTAATGCTTTGGTCTATTCGGCGGTTAACAATGGCGTGTACAAGTCGGGCTTTGCAACCACGCAAGACGCTTATGAAGAGGCCGTTGGCGAGCTATTTGCAGCTTTAGACGTATTGGAGTCACGTTTGGCAGGCAGTCGCTATTTGGTTGGAGATAGTATTACCGAGGCTGATTGGCGACTGTTTACCACGCTAGTGCGTTTCGACGCGGTGTATTTTGGTCATTTTAAATGTAATCTGCGCCGTATTGTTGATTATCCTAATTTATGGGGCTACCTAAAGGAGCTGTATCAAGTACCGGGTATTGCGCAGACTGTAAATATGGATCACATTAAGTCGCACTATTACACCAGTCATGCCAATATCAATCCGACAGGTATTGTTCCTGTTGGCCCCAAGCTTGATTTTGAGGCGCCGCACAATCGCGGTAAGTGATCATAAAAAGGAGCTACCTAAATCATTTAGATAGCCCCTTTTTTTGTTTTAACGTTTAGCTTTAAAAACTAGATGATATCAGCATCTTTTAGCGCTAACGCCGCTTCGATACGCTTCTTGATAGATAAAATAGCAGGGTCTTGATCGACCAGCTTATCACCAACTACGTAATGCACCAGTTTTAGCGCCTCAATACGTTGCTCTTTTGATGTGAGTAATGTGCTTAGTGAAGCAATAGACTCATCTTCAGCGAAGCGCACGATGATCGTTTGCGTATGTATCATAGTTGATAGATCCGCTTGCGGCATTTTAGTAAACGGTGCTTTTTCTGTCAAAACTTCTGTCAGACGTATCAGCTGATTACGATCGATACTGTTGTCCGCGACCAAGTTGCTCAAAATCAGCATACGTACGACCGCTTCATTAAAGCCGCCATCAGCGATTTTGGTAAGCGCTTCATCTACTTTTGGTAATTCGTGCAATGAGTCTTTATCAAGCAGGCGACGCGAGCCGACTGATTCACCGTACTGACGGAACCAAGGCATAGACCAGATACTAAAAAATTTGCTTTCAGTATAGCGTCCTTGCCAATCGCGCCAAAAATCAAGCGTCATTCTAGTATTATCCATAAACATCTTTTCTATCTGTAAAAAAAGATTGTCTTGCTGGAGCGACTCGATAGCAGGCAACTTGATTCTGGCATAAACGTCAGAGGGCTCATGCGTTTTCTCGTCCTTTTCAACCGGGACAAACTCTTGATTTTGGTTTTTCTCAATGCTACCACTGAGCACTTGGCTCATTTGACTCGTCGCCATCGCTATTGGGTTTTTGCTGCTCCAGATACTTCTTTGTAGTCTTAGCGGATGCATTGTACGCAAAAACTGCGCAGAGGTCTCATTGCTCATCGCTTTGACGATAGGGCGTAGGTTGTGCTCGTAAGCTTGCGTTTGTGACATAGAGTAGCGATGTACTGCTTTGAACGGCTCTTCATCGGTACGGTACTCACCAATGGCTTGGCTCAAATCATCAAAGGTGCGGCGCTCAAGATTGACGGCAAAGGTTTTTTCTTCTCCGCTACCTTCAAAGTCAGCAATATCTAGCTCGTAGAGACCAGGTGGTAAGACTTCGATCATATCCATGATTGAGGCAATACCAGTATGCTCAGTATTCGCAATTTTTGAGCTGACAAAAATACCTAAGTGGCCCACTTGCTCATGGATCATATAAATAATACGCTGACCACAGACTTCAACATCTTTTTCGTCACTGTACGCGTCCAAAATCCATGACAGCGCTTGCTGCGGCGGGGTAATATCATCACCGCGTGAAGCGAAAGCGATAATTGGCGCTTTGACATTACGCAGGTCAATATTGACACCTGGCTCAAGCTGCCCGGTATTGCGAGCTAAGCGATTACCGATAAAGATATTCTCTACAATCCACTGAATCTCTTTGTCATTCATTAAGAAAAACCCGCCCCACCAGCGCTCAAAATCCAAAAAGCGCTGACGGTTGGCTTGCGGGTTTTTGTATAAATCGTAATATTTACCGACATAGTTACGATATGGTGTCATTTTTTCGAAGTTATCGACCAAAGCGGCACCATCGAACACGCCATTATTGAGATCAGCGCTGAGCATGGATAACCAAGTACCGCCATTAACGCCAGCTTTGTAGCGCATAGGGTTGACACCAACTTCTCCGCTCCAAGCGGATACTGGTGCGCCGTTTAGCACGATAGGACCTGTAATATCTGGATTAGTAGCGGCTAAGATAAGCGCCGCCCAGCCACCTTGGCAATTGCCAATGATGACAGGGTCATCTGATTTTGGATGGCTTTTTTCTACTTGACGAACAAACAAGCCTTCAGCATAAGTGATATCGGCGATCGTTTGTGTTGGCTCAGGTAAGCGCTTGAACGCCACAAAGTACACAGGATGCCCCTGATTTAGGGCAACGCCGACTTGGCTTTCGTGCTTAAAGCCGCCAATACCAGCGCCGTGTCCTGCTCTTGGGTCAATTATAATGTAAGGACGCTTGCTGTCATCAGTGATAATTCCGGCGGGCGGTATGATTCTAAGTAACACATAATTGGAGGGGCGATCAAAATTACTGGCGTCCATTATGACGTCATAATCATAATCTAAAACGGGCGGGCAGCCTGCTGCCTCGTGCTCCAAAAACACATCGCCACGCTCTTTGAGCACATCAGCCGTTTGCAATAGACGCTTGGTGCTGTCTGTGCTGTAACTAAGCCACTCTTGCCAGATTCTATTTGGCGTATAAGTCTTTTTTAGACTGCTAACGATATCATTAGCATCTTGCTTGAGCGTCTGAATATTGTCTTGAATCTGTTGTTTGGTCTGCGCCATATGTCTTGAGGTGACTTCTTTTATCAACACTGCGCTGTCTTCGGAATAGCGCTTTTGACGCGTAAAGTCGTTGATGTTGTTTTCGCTTTTATAAAACTGATTGTTCATCATGTCTTGAAAGTTCGGTACAGAACCGGGCACTCTTTGACGTGGGTTGTTGCGACTTAGCCAAACTTGGGCTTTATCTGGCTGTTCGATGTTTTCTTCGATAATATCTGACATAGGGTATTCCAGTTTGTATAGGGGTAGGGCGTGACGTATTTACCTAAACACCAGCATCTGAGCATTTAAGATGCTAGAAGTGAGTGTCGTACACGCCTAAATAGTTTATAAATTTATAAGGGTTAGCTCTCGTTATAATACTAAAATTTTTGATCCTGACAAGGCAGTAACCTAGACCTGTAAATCTAGAATATAAGTTTTAGCTTTAACGTTATAGAGTCAATCTGGTAGTAAACCACGGTACGATAAAGTAAAGAAGAATACAATGAAATAAAAGTTAAGTCGGAGGTTTTATAAAACAAATAACGGTAAGAGCAAACAAGTAGCGCTCTTACCGCTTATAGTACTTTTAGACAAATAGTACTTTTAGACAAATAAAAATTAATTTCCAGAGGACTTTAGTGCATCTTCTGCTCTAACGTGAACATATGTACCAGGCGCGTCACCTAATACTTGCCACTCTTGGCCCTTGTGATCGACGCCAGGCATACGGCTATCAGCTTGTCCTGCGCTATGCTGGTCGATCCACTCCTCCCAATGAAGCCACCAGCTTCTATCTTGTTTTTGTGCTTTGGCGTACCATTCATCGGGGTCAGAGGCGTACTCATCATGAGTATAAAAGCCATATTTACCAGTAGGCGGATTGATGATACCTGCAATGTGTCCTGACTCTCCGAGTACAAAAGTCACGTCACCACCGAGCACTTGCGTAGACGTATAGCTGCCTTTCCATTTTGCAATATGGTCTTGTAGCGTTGCTACGACGTAGGTCGGTGTTGTCACTTTTGATAAGTCGACTTTGATACCATCATAATCAAGCGATCCTTTTTCGATCATTTTGTTGCCAAGATACAGCTCACGAAGTACAAAACTATGCAAAGCGGCGGTGACGTTGGTGCAATCAGAATTCCAATATAAAAGATCAAAAGGAATAGGGCGCTCGCCTTTTAGATAGTTTTGTACATAGTAATTCCAGTATAGGCTATTCTCCCGTAGTAAGCTAAAGGCCACGCCCATCATACGTCCATCGAATACCCCTTTGTCATTGCCTTCTTTTTCAAGGGCACCTACAACGCGCTCGTCGATAAATACGCCTAAATCGCCTGGATCTGTAAAGTCGAATATCGTTGTCCAAAAAGTGGCGCTAGCGATACGATCGGCTTGTTCATTTTCAGTAAGCCAAGATAAGGTCAGTGCAAGTAACATACCGCCGATACAGTAACCAATGACGTTAGCATCAGGCTCGCCTGTGATCTCTTGTATCGTATCTAAAGCGGTGAGCAAACCGTCATGCATGTAGGTATCCATACCGACATTTTTGTACGCTGGGGTAGGGTTAGCCCATGAGATAACAAAGACACTATGACCTTCATTTAGTGCCCAGCGGATATAGGAGTTCTTTTCTTGCAAGTCCATGATATAGAACTTGTTGATCCAAGGTGGAATGATCAGTAGCGGACGCTTATGGACTTTATCCGTGGTTGGCGTGTACTGAATCAGCTCAAACATATGGTTACGAAACACCACTTTGCCAGGGGTAGTAGCAATGTTTTCACCTAGCTTAAAAGCATCGTCATCCGTCATTCGTACGCTGAGCACTTGGGCGCTTTTTTCCATGTCTTCAGTGAGCTGTTTTAAACCTTTGACCAGATTTTGACCTCCTGACTCCATAGTTAGGCGTAGCACTTCAGGGTTGCTCCACAAAAAGTTGCTCGGAGCGACCGCGTTTAGCCACTGACGAGTAAAAAATGATAAACGCTGGCGCGTCTTATCATCGATACCATCAGCCTTGTCTATGGTAGACATCATGCTATCAACCATCAGCAAGTAGCTTTGTTTGAGCAAGTCAAAAATAGAGTTGTTCGACCATTCCTCATCATTAAAGCGCTTATCGCCTTTTTCTGGAGTAGCAAGCGGCTCGGTCTGATTGCCAGAGAAATTCATCAAAGCATTTTGGCTTAGCTGTACTTGCTGCTGCCATAGCATCATCTGTTTTTCAATCAAGGCTGTCGGGCTTTTTTCAGTGACGCCCGTTGTCAAGTTCTGCCACCCATCAATAATGTTGAGCATAATGGATTGGCTGATGTTGTCGTCTTGACCTGCGCGCTTTAGAGATTCGCTCATAAACTTTTGGGTAAAGTCAGTGATACCTTCAATAGCGTTGCTGGTATCTGATAGCGACTCATCAGCGCTCTGAGCCATATTTGGAGTCATGAATTGACCAAACTGACTCATAGAATCTTGCCATAGCTTCATATTGGCTTCAAAAGGATTGGCCGTCTGTTTAGACTTGTCAAAAAAAGATTGATTCATCTTATTGATCTGATCTAGTTGATCTAGATAATATTGACCAAAACTATTGAACCCAAAGTTGTTGGTATCTTCGGTAGTTGAGTCGTGTGATGACTGATTTTTATTGTCGTCTGAGTGGTCGCCGGACTGTTGATTATCCATATCTTTATCCATTGTTTATCTGATGGTACAAATTATCTGATGTTACTAGCTATTTAATGGTGCTTTCTATTTTGTGGTAAAAACTTATTTAGTAGTAAAAGCTTATGTTAGTAGTAAAGGCGCATATTGCCAACACCATAAAAATAAGGCGGGAAAGAGCTCTCTTACCCACCTTTATATAATAATGACGACATAAAACTGTGCTAACTAAACAATTACTTAGTGTTTGTTTTGGCAGCAGTTTTACTGGTGGCATTCGTTTGAGCTTTGCTCGCAGCACTAGTGGCTTTGGTTGCTTGCTCTTTGACTTTTTGAGTCATGTTTTTCATGTTCTCAGTGTACTCTTTAGCATTTTTATTGGCTTGCTCAGTTGCCTTTGTAGCATTTTGCTTAGCAGCAGCTGTGGCTTTAGAAACTTGCTCAGTTGCTTTTTCAGCCATTTTGTTCATGTTAGCTGAGTATTCTTGTGCCGCTTTGGTCGCTTGGTCAGCAGTTTTTTGCATGTTGCTTTGCATCTGCTCACTGGTTTGACCATATACGTCACCCATTACTTGCATCACTTCATCGTGCATGCTGCTACCAAGCTCTGTCATACGCTTAGCATCTGCTAGCATTTTTTGGCTGATAGTGTTTAGCATTTCAGCTTGTTTTTTACTGAAGTTCTCAGCAGATTCTGGTGAGTCGATCTCAGACACTTGACGCATGTTCTCAAGACCCATCTCAGAGTAGGACTTGATGGTGTTTAATGAGAACTCAGTCATCATTTCTGCGTTTTTTAAAAAGGCTTGGTTCAATTTAGTCCAAGGCTCAAACATTTTTTGAGCGTTTTCGCTCATGTTGTTGAACTGATTCATAAAATCTTGAGGGTTTTGCTGTGACATACTGCTTCTCCGCGCATGGGTTGTATAAAAATTTGACTTAATAGTATAACAGATATGACCTAATAATACTCAATCTAGGACATATACTGTCCGCCGTTCACTGATATGGTCTCGCCTGTGACAAAGATAGCTTCGTCACTAATGAGGTACATACAAGTTGCAGCAATTTCGTTGGCACCTGCCAAACGATTCATCGGAATGGTTTCTTTAATCTTGTTCATAATATGTTCAGGCACAGTCTCTACCATAGGGGTATAGGTGTAGCCTGGTGCAACGACGTTTGCAGTTACTGATGAGGTTGCGCCTTCATAAGCTAAAGCTTTGGTGAAACCAATAATGCCCGCTTTGGCCGCAGAGTAGTTGGTTTGACCGTACTGACCGCGCAGACCGTTAATCGAGCTGATGTTGACAACGCGGCCCTCTTTTTGCGCCAACATCTTGACAAAGACGGGGTGAACAATGGTATATAGCGAGGTTAAATTGGTATCGATAACCTGTTTCCACTGCTCAAAGCTCATCTTTTTAAAGCTACTATCGCGGGTGATACCAGCGCCATTTATCAAGGCATAGATGTTGTCATACTTATCAATGGTTTTTTGGATATTTGCCATAGCGGTCTCGTGATCACTTAAATCAACGGCAAGAAATTCAAAGCGGCTTGAGTCAAATCCATTGTCATCACACCATTTTTTGGTGCGTTCTGGATCCTCTTTGCTCAAAGTAGCAATGACGTGATAACCCTTATCTAGCAGTTTTTCACAAATAGCGGTACCGATACCACCTAGTGCTCCTGTTACCATGGCTACTTTTTGACTTTCTGCTCTCGACTCTGACATATAAAACCTCCGTGTTTAAAACCAGTGCACAAATGTATTCTGCTATATTTTACCTCAAATGCGCTCTAAAAGGTTAACAAATTTCTAATTTTTACGGAACATTACTCACGTTATGAATATAAAAGGTTATAGATTCAAAACACTTACAAACTATAAGTCAGACTATGTGCACACCGTCGTCAAAGATAATTGTTAAAAATCGACGATACAAA
>NZ_JBQQEZ010000017.1:0-48993 GCF_052258425.1 Psychrobacter sp. T6-4 | reverse complement strand
GTGAAACATCGTCGCGCCAATGGTAGTGTGGCTCCGGCCATGTGAGAGTAGGTCATCGTCAGCTCTCTATTCTAAGACTAGCCCAATCCTATTTATTCAGGATTGGGCTTTTCTTTGTCTCCTGTTTTTTTGTTTGCTCAAATTATTACTATAAACACTAAATTACTTAGTAGTTGGTTTATCGAACACCTCTTTTAAACTGCTAGGCTCTCTGCGTTTCACGTTGTTGTGCTCGTGACGGGTATCAGAAGAGGTCTTGTATGCCTGCAAACGCGAGGTTTGAATGACTCCGATAGGACGATTCTCTTCTAAGCATCTAAAGGTGGTAAAGCTCAGATTCTCTATCGCTTCAACATTGCCATCGTCTGGTACGTCCTGACAAGGTACGGTTAAAGTTGCCACGGTAACAAAAGGCGCATCAGATGCTTTCCATTCTTTGGTTAATGTCTCAATAGGTTGCTTTTTTAGATTACGGCATAACTGGATTTGCACATTGAACTGATAGTCGTGCTCTTGTATCTCTTGAATGATAGCGGGGCGGATAGCTTCATCTTCTGTAAATAAGTGAATGTCCTCTCGTTTGATTTTGGCGGTAGAGGCCTTGGTAGGCGTCACTCTAATCTTTGCCATATAGTCGCCATGACGGCACACACCTTGTGAGAAGTAATCATATAGCCAAGCGTTCTTTGGTGGAATGGTAGCCAGCTTTCTAAAGGCATTTAGAGTCTTTACGCCTTCTACATTAGGAAATGCTTTGCCGTATTTGGTCAGCCAGTCAAATACCAGTTTGCCTTTACCGAGTAAGCCATCGCCTAAGTAGCTGTTTAGCTCAAAATTTAATTTGGACAGATAAGCATAATCTTTTAGACTGTTGGTAAAGAAGATAGGCCCATTCACTAGCGCATAATCAAAGGTGGTACAGTCCTCTTCACCAGGGGTGAGCTTTTTGCCCGGCACATCAAATATCTTGATCGCTAGCCCTTGTCCTAACCCCAGCCTTCTATCTGCATCTACACCTGCCGCAGCATTTGAGAATCGAATCACCGCATCGTGAATACCTGCGTTTGCATACAGTCCTTGAGCGTACTCTTCTGGCAAATTATCTAGAATCTCAAACTTGGCCTTGAGTCCGCAGTAGGTCTTGGCATGGACGGCGCGGGTGTGATGATCAAGTTTATTGGCTTCTTTGCTCTTTTGCACGTAGTCACGGATATCAGCAGTGATCATCTTCATCGTCTGCTGATCTTCTGCACTTAGGGTGGTGTACTTTTTATCGAACTTGACATATTTTGGTTTAAACAACTTCTTCAGCATAATCAGCTACCTACTGTTGGGAATTTAAGATTTGAAATCCTAGTTATTTTACAAAAGTTTGGTCGTTAATATTGATGATAAGTATTGGTGATGTGTAAAGGTGAGCAAGGAATAACGACTGTTTGGGAAATAGTTGTCCGCAGCTACGCCTGTAGATAGCTCTTGCGCTGCTTAAAGTTGACATACAATTTTACGGCGCTTTGGTCATCGTCAGATCTCTATTACTAAAAGCCCCCTTTACTTATGTAGAGGAGGCTTTCTTTATAACCTAAATAAACCTATTATTTTTGAGTCTATAATCTTAAAGTTATATTTTCCTAAGTTTATATGAGAATCTTTGAATTAAAGTCTGCTAAAATTAGACTCTGAATGTTAATTATCTATTCTTCTATAGGGAAAGTATATGCCTAGTCCAGAACTTATTGCATGGATAACATTAGCTAAAGAGTCGCTACTTGGGTTGGCTGCGTTAGTTGCAATTGGTATAGGAATATATGGTATAAGAGCATGGAAGAGAGACCTTGTTGGTAAGGAAGTGTATACAGCGGCAAAAAATCTTGTAAAAGAGAGCCACCTTGTAAGTAGAGCTGCTTTGATGCTACGTGAACCTTTACATCCGAATGAAAAACGGCGTTTTACTAATGAAGAAATTTTCCACACTACAGAATTAGAACGTTGGTGTATACCTGAAATCGATGGCTATAAATTACGAATTAATGAATTCTCAACGGTGCAAGAAAGTTATCGTTTAGCTAAACTTGATTTAAGAGTTTTAATTGGGTCTAAAATTTATGAAGGCTTTTTACCATTTGATCTTCTTCTTATAGACTCAGTAAATCGCGTAAATAATTATCTAGAATTGCTTAATGATTATGAACATGTTGCAACTCCTGAATCGCCTGAAATAGTTAATGCGCAATTTATAATGTATCCGTCTGAAAATCTTAATGATGAGTTAACAAATGATCTTGCAGACGCGCGGGAAGAGGGAGAAAAATCAATTCTTAAGTATCTACACCGTAACAGTATCCGTGGCTACAAAGTGATTCAAGAGACGTCTTAACTATTACCTATTTTCATACTATAAAAGTCTCATTGTTTCAAACGTTCCTCAACCTAATTATTAATAATATAAGCAAAGAGATATTTATACGATGACCTTTAATATTACTACGGATTGGAAATTTTGGTCTGCCTTGATTGCTTTACTGGCATTAATACTTTCTCAACTTCCACCTATCCATGTTTTCATACGCAGGGCTAAGCTTGATTTAGAAGTGCATTCTAGGATATTTATTACTCATAAAGTTGGTAATCCTAACTTACAAATTCATCTCATATTGCGCAATGTCGGTGGACGGGTTATCCGTATAAAAAAGATGAATGCCAATATATTGAGAGATAACAAGAAAGTTATGTCTTTACCTGCCCAAACTTATGTTGCAAGTCCAAAAGATAACCAACTGATATTACTAACAAGCTTTGATTTAAAACCTCAGACCGAATGGAGTCATCTGGTAAGCTTTCTTAATTACTTTGATCGAAGTGATGAAAAATTATACCGCGAAGCAGAAATTAAACTTAAGAACGAAATCTCACGTCGAATAGATGAGTTTGGAGAAAAGAATCCTGTAGTGGCTCCTCCTGAAATAGTTGAACCGTTTAATAAATTATTAGAAAGTAATTTCAAATGGTTTGCAGGTGATTACCTTTTGGAGATTGTTATAGAAACCGATACTCTAAGAGCAAATGTATCTAGAAAATATCGATTTACTATATTTGAATCACAAACTGAAAGCCTTATGGATCATAAAAAAGGTTATCCCAGTGGTGATGCTATCTTCTGGGAATCTGCATACTATGTTGGACAATCAATAGAAGTCGAAGAAAAGACGTAGTATATGGCAAAAGTTATGTCTCACTTATATTTTTCGGCACTTAAACTTCATAATATATATCTAGTTTTATTTTTTAAGGGTTTTTTTCAAGACATTTCATCTATAATCATACAATTTTTTTAAGAGAATAAAATGGTTAGGTTAAATATTATTTTAAAATACATATTCATAATTTTCTCTATCTCTCTATTAGTGATTTTACCTTTTATAATTTTCAATAGAGCTTATTTCAATTGGAGCTTCAATGTTGATACTGATTTGGCATCTAGATTTGGCGATTTTTTTGGTGGATTTATAGGTACGCTTTTTTCTATTCTTAGCGTTCTTTTGCTTATATACACAATTACCTCCCAATACATAGAAACATCTAAGAATAAAGTGAAAGACCACTTCTTTAAAATGTTGGATTATCATACTGAAAATGTAAGAAGTACTAAGGTAGGTAGCATAGAGGCTACTAAAGCAGATATCGTTGAAGAAGGTAGACGAGCGTTTGTAGTATATAAAATACAACTCAAAAGACTTTTGCAGGCTGTTAATAGCATCAACGAAACCTTAGATCTTAATCTCAGCTCTAGTGAAAAAATCGATGTGGCATACATATGCTTCTTTTACGGTCAAAGTGAAACTTGGGTTGACTTCATAAAAGGAAAATTGTCAATTCATAGGAGTGGCTCTTTAATAGCTACTGAAATGCTGAAAAAAGTACAAGAAAATGAGAGTTTGAAATTAGGAAGAACTAATCAAACTGAATTGAGCAGTTATTTCCGAAATATGTATAATGCTATCAAGTTGGTAGATAATGATAAATATCTTTCTCAAGAAGAAAAAGTTGACCTTATAAAAATATATAGGGCACAGCTTTCTAATCCAGAGTTATATATCTTATTTTTTAACTTAGTTTCTAGGTTTGGTACTAAATGGCATATGAGTAATTATATTACAAAGTATGAGCTTCTGACTAACCTGCCTCATGACTACTGTGATGGATATGATCCAAAAGATTATTTTGACATTTCATACGAAGAAGATGAAATTGGTCTCTGGATAGAAAGTACTTAAAAATAAAGTCTATTAGATACAGTTTTTCTATCTATCAAAACAACTCCCCAACCTCAACCACCTCATCGAAATCAAATCCTAGCTGTTGACCTTTAAGCTGACGCATCTGCTCAATACGCTGTTTACGTCCTACGATTAACCTTAATACTTCTCGGCGCTGTTCGGTGTTCATACTTAACCACAATTGACGTTCGGGGCGACTGCGTAGACAACCAAAGCAATACTTTTTCCCACAAAAAAAGCCCATATTAGCGAACTAATACGGGCTTTAACATTTAATAGAGTACTTAACAAACTAGGCTAACCACTAAGCACCTTCACCAAATTTACCACTTTGGAAGTCAGTGACCGCTTGCATGATCTCGTGCTGACTGTTCATCACAAACGGACCGTATTGCACAATCGGTTCACGTAATGGACGTCCAGTGATTAAGATCACTTTGGTGTCCTCACTACTATCGGCTTTAATGGTAACGCCATCAGTATCAGTGTCGTTTTTGAGGATAGCCATGTTTTTAGTCGGTACCGTATCCCCTTCAATATCTACCGTACCGCGATACACAAAGGCAAACGCATTGTGATCAGCTGGAATGGCCTGACTAAAGCTAGTGCCTGCGGGTAGATGAATATCTAAATACGTCGGCTCAGTGATATCGCGCGTGACTGCGCCTTCTACCCCGTGCGATGTCCCCGCAATGACAGTAACATCCACGCCATCTTCTGTGGTGTATTTAGGCAAGTCCTCACTTTGGAAATCTTTATACCAAGGATCATTCATTTTATCTTTGGCAGGTAGATTGAGCCACAGCTGGAAGCCTTCCATCGCGCCATCTTCTTGCTCAGGCAGTTCTGAATGGATGACACCGCTCGCCGCCGTCATCCACTGCACACCGCCGTTTTGTAATAATCCTTCGTTGCCCGCGCTGTCGCGATGACGCATACGGCCAGTGATCATATAAGTAATCGTTTCAAAGCCGCGATGTGGATGATTGGGGAAGCCGGCGACATAATCATCTGGATTATCGCTTTTGAAGTTATCCAGCATCAAGTAAGGGTCAAGGCGCTCTTGTAATTGCTGCGTGAGCACGCGAGTCAACTTAACGCCAGCACCATCTTGGGTGTCTACCCCAGCATAGAGGTGCTCAATTTGGCGAGATTGGGTGACTGTTTCTTTTACGCTATTTGCTACCGTGTTATTCATGGTTCTCTCCCATTTTATGATTGTGAATAATGGACTTCTTTTATTCATATTCAGCCATATATTTGGGGTAAGGGGTTGTAGATTTCAATACTTTATTGTGTAGTAAATGTAAATAAGAGATTGAACTTTTTAAGTATAAGTTAATTTATTACAAGGTTAAAACAACTCACCCGTCTCAATCACTTCTTCAAAATCAAAGCCTAGTTGCTCGCCTTTACGCTGCCGCATTTGTTCAATACGCTGCCTGCGACCTACGATTAACCTTAATACTTCTCGGCGCTGCTCGGTGTTCATACTCAGCCACAACTGGCGCTCAGGACGGCTACGCAGACAGCCAAAACAGTAGCCTTTTTTATTGCTCGTGCATACGCCGACACAAGGATTGTCGATGTCAAACAGTTCGATCTGCTCACTCATGACGTCTCCTTTTATTGGGTTAGAATGCACTGATAGACTGCATTAAATCGTTTAGTTTTTGATTAAAGACTATCGCTGTGCCGTTTTGTCATTATTGCTGACAATGAAGCTGTGATAGGCTTATGATAATTGAATTATTCACTATAATAGCTGACATAACAAGAGAGACGACACGTGAACCTCGTTTATATTCATGGCTTAGACAGTACGGCAAACTCCGTTAAGGGTCAATTACTAGAGCGCTACTGCGCCAGACATCATCCTGACATTAGCGTACATCGTCCTGATCTAAACCAGTCACCTGAGCGAGTCTTTGGCTATTTGACTGATGTAGTGGCTGAGTTAAGTACGGACGCCAAAACCGTTTTGGTCGGCAGCTCCTTGGGTGGTTATTTTGCCAGTATAGTGAGTAATCATATGGGCTGCGGCGCGCTACTATTGAATCCAAGTACCCAGCCGCATGTCACTCTGCAACGTTTTCAGGATAATGCTCATGCAGATACTCTAGAGTCTGCTAGTAAAAATAACAGTGACAGTAACAGTGATGAGACGCTTTATACCACGACTGGTGGCTGGGTAATGACTCGAGCTGACTTGACGTGGTTTGCCGATCATCAGCTAACCGCTATTCATTGTCCTGACAAAGTCGCTGCGCTGATCAAAGACGGTGATGAGTTATTAGACGCTCAAATCTCCAAGCAGTTTTATCAAGCAAAAGGCGCGACTGTTATCATGCAAGAGGGCGGCGATCATCGCTTTAGTGATTTTGCGAAGCACCTGCCTTTAGTGATAGATATTGTGCAGCAACTATCATCTTAAAATACTATATTTTGCACGCGCTAGAATAAACGACATTATATGACGTAAGCCTGTAACTATCAGCCTTTAACGTGCGGTTTTTGGTTATAATAAGGACATAGAGTTTGTAGATATTAAGGAAAGCATTTTGAGTCAATATAATGCGCAATCGTTAGAGATTTTAGAAGGCCTTGAGCCTGTCCGCCGCCGTCCTGGCATGTATACCGATACCACCCGTCCCAATCATTTAGCGCAAGAAGTCATCGATAACTCGGTTGATGAAGCGCTGGCGGGCTATGCCAAAACCATAAAAGTCAGGCTTCATGAGGATGGTTCGTTATCGGTCGAAGATGATGGCCGCGGTATGCCAACAGATATCCATCCTGAATTTGGTCAGTCGGGTATTGAAATTATCTTAACTCGCTTGCACGCCGGTGGTAAGTTTTCGACCTCAAACTATGAGGTGTCAGGCGGTTTGCACGGCGTTGGCATCTCTGTCGTCAATGCCTTGTCTACACGTGTGGAAGTGACGGTGTGGCGTGATAGTACTCAATTCGACATGGCATTTGAGAACGGTGCGCCAGTGACGCCATTGACCGAATCGGTCAGTCCAAACAAGCGCAAACGTGGTACTAGAGTACGGTTTTGGTCAGATAGTACCTTCTTTGATACACCTAAGTTCAATATCAAACAGCTCAAGCACACCTTAAAGGCCAAGGCGGTGTTGGCCGCTGGACTCACTATTGAGTTCACAGATGAGATCAATGATGAAAAGATTGTTTGGCAATTTACCGATGGGGTGGTTGAGTATCTAACCGAGCAATTAGATGGGCTTGAGACCCTACCGCCAGAGCCTTTTTATTATAATTATGAAGCGACAGGTAGCGAGCGCGCCGGCATCACCTTTGCACTGTCTTGGTTACCTGAGGGCGGCGTGCCCATTCAAGAGAGTTATGTCAATCTCATTCCAACCGCTCAAGGCGGCACCCACGTAAATGGGCTGCGTACGGGTATTTTAGAAGCGCTGCGTGAGTTTTGTGATATTCACAATCTATTGCCGCGTAACGTCAAGCTTACCGGTGAGGATGTCTGGGATGGGATTAATTATATCTTGTCGCTCAAATTCTCTGAGCCGCAGTTCTCAGGTCAGACCAAAGAGCGTCTCTCAAGCCGAGAAGCGGCGGGGGCGGTACAAACGCTTGCCAAAGATGCGTTTAGCTTATGGCTCAATCAGCACGCAGATTTAGGCGCTCAGATTGCAGAATTAGCGATTAATAAAGCAGGACGCCGCCTAAAATCTGCTAAAAAAGTCGCACGTAAAAAAATCACTCAAGGTCCAGCGCTACCGGGTAAACTGGCCGACTGCCGAGGTGATCTGCGTGATGGGGCAGAGCTGTTTTTGGTAGAAGGCGACTCCGCTGGCGGTAGTGCTAAGCAAGCACGTGATCGTCACTATCAGGCGATATTGCCGCTACGTGGTAAGATTCTAAATACGTGGGAGGTCTCCTCAGATACCGTGCTCTCAAGCCAAGAGATTCATGATATTGCTATCGCTATCGGTGTCGATCCAGCATCAGATGACTTATCAGAGCTACGTTATGACAAGATATGTATCCTAGCCGATGCTGACTCTGATGGCTTGCACATTGCCACTTTGATCTGTGCACTGTTCGTCAAGCATTTTCCAGCACTTGTCGATGCAGGTCATCTGTTTGTTGCGATGCCGCCGCTTTACCGCGTCGATGTGGGTCGTGAGGTACATTACGCGTTAGATGAGTCTGAGCTTAAGCATATATTGGCGAGCGTGCAAGGTAACAAAAAAGCCCAGATTACCCGATTTAAGGGTCTAGGGGAGATGAGTGCTGAGCAGCTACGCGAGACAACAATGAACCGCGATACAAGGCGCTTGGTGCAATTAGATATGGACGATATGGCACTGACTAATAGCATTATGGATATGCTACTTGCCAAAAAACGCTCGTCTGATCGCAAGTCATGGCTTGAGGATAAAGGTAACTTGGCAGATATACCCGTTTAGTTTTGGCTGATATGCCGATTTAGCAATAGTCATTAGTCATATTAGAGCGAACTGCACAGCAACAAATATCTATAAAAGTCGGCTTATTTGGCTAAGTTTTCATAAGTTAATGGTATGATAAGGGTATCTTTTATTATGCGATGCCCCTATGAAATCTGAGACAATTGATAAATCAAAGCCCATAAAAACCAGCAGATTACCTAAGCTTAATAGAAAAGATTTAGGCGCTAAGATACCTAAACGCGGTAATAAGTTTACGCCAACGATTGCCTTAGTAATGGTAAAGGCTATGGGGTGGCGCAGCGTTGGCGAGATTCCGAACATCTCGCAAGCAGTGGTACTGGCATTGCCGCATACCTCTAATGTCGACGGTGTCTATGCTTTGCCCAATCTGTTTGCACTTGATCTAAAAATCAGCATCATGGGCAAACATACTTTATTCAAAGTACCTGTACTCTCGCAGCTGCTACGTTGGATGGGTATTATTCCTATTGATCGCGGTCAAAAAGGTTCGGTTTTGCAGGCGAGTATTGATAAGTTTAAAAGTGGTGAGCCGCTATTTTTGGGATTATCGCCTGAGGGTACACGCGACTATACCGATAAGTGGAAAACAGGATTTTATTACTTAGCAGTCGGCGCTAACGTGCCAATTCTGCCGGTAGCTTTAGATTACAAAACTAAAGAAGTGCGGTTTTTGTCGCCCGTTTATCCTACTGGTGACATCGATGCTGATTTGCCAAAGATATATGAGCAGTACCGAGGGGTGGTGCCGCGATATCCTAAGCGCTTATCTAAGCCGCTACAGGATATGAACAATAAAGAGCCTGAATAATAAAAAAATAGATAGCACCGAGCGGCGCTATCTATTTTTGTTTTACAGTGACAAATAATTCTAGGATAAGTAGTTTTAATTAAAAGTGCGGTTGTCCATTAGAGGCACTCACGCCGCCATCGACAGGTAAGTTAACGCCAGTAATCATTAAAGCATCATCACTTGCCAAAAAGGTAATGGCTCCTGCGATATCTTCAGGCGTCACAAAACGTCCTAGAGGGCAGCGCGCTAGGAATTTATCCACCTTTTCTTGATCCTCTCGCATGTCTTTAGTCATACTGGTTTTGGTCGCAGTAGGGTTGACCGCGTTAACACGGACGCCGTCTGCACCATGATCGAGCGCTAAGGTACGCGTAAGATTGGTCACGCCTGCCTTAGCTGCATTGTAAGCCGCCATATTCCAGTCGCCACCGATACCAGATAGCGATGAGACGTTGACGATATTGCCTTTGGTTTTGATTAAGTGTGGCAGGGCAGCTTGGCAAACATAAAAAGTGCCATTTAAATTGACGTCCATAGCCGATTGCCAGTCCTCGGCGGATAAGTCTATGATTTTGCCCTGCATGCCTTTGCCTGCATTGTTTACGACGATATCTAAGTGCTCAAACTTGTCTATAACGCGCTTAATCATCTCCTGTACTTGACCTTGGTCGCTAATATCGCAAACGACAACCATATAATTGTCTGAATGAATCCACGTTTTGTCCTGTGGAAATTCGCCTGCGGTCTCCTCCAAAGTCTCAGCAGTACGCCCCACTAGCACAACATTAGCACCTTCATTGGCAAAACGGATAGCGGTTGCACGCCCCATGCCTGAACCTGCACCAGTGACGATCACGGTTTTTTCTTTAAAACGTTTCATAATTTTGAATCCTTGTTATTATAAGTGGTAAGTGCGCCGTAGATATAACTGAACATGGCTAAAATAATTGACAGAACATCAGTTTGTTTGTAGCTATTTTAGTCATCATAACAACTCATCGCTATGAAAGCGATTGTGTATAATTATTCTTATGTATAGTATTTTTTATCGTACTAGAGAATAAGATTGCACTTATGCTGTTTATTTAAAGATTATTTTGATTTACCAATGAAAGGGTCAGATTTTGTCTAAAACCCCAAAGAGCACGCCGCCTTTTTTAGCAAAAGATTTAGCCTGCTACTTATCAGTACGGCCTGTTGAGGTTGCGCTTCCAGTACCACTAGGTACAAATAGCGCACAGCATCATGCCACTTTATACCGCTATCAGTTGCCTTTGGGTGGGATTAATATATTAGCATTCACCCTTTACTTGCCAGCTCACAGTAGTCGTAGCGTCATAGAAAGCGAGCGCATGGCTATGATTAAGGGAGCGTTGGCATGGCATAAACTGTTTTTGACACAGAATGCTGAGGATTTAAAAAGTCACAATCTATTAACCTTTGATATTCAGCTCCACAATCATAACGATCTAAGTCAAGCGTTTAGTCTTTTAGATATACAAAATGCTCAAAGCCACGCTTTTGAGCACAGCTTTGGCGCGCGCTACTTTATGGAGGATCTGGTCGTTGATATGAGCGAAAACGTTCAGCAGCTACAAATTTTTAGTCGACAGGACTGGCACGCTATACTTACAGCAGTACAGACGCCTTGTGAGTTATGGCGGTTTTTGGAGTATCATTTAGCGTATTTGCAGCGCTCAGCGCTTGATGACGGTGTAGACTTTGATTCAGAGCAAGAGGTGCTCGATGCCTTTATGAGTGATGATATGTTATTCACTCAAGCCATCACTATCGACAATGCTTTGATGAATTATGAGATGCAAGATAAGCCCAATTCTGCACTGATTACGATGAAGCTTGCGCAAAAAAGTAAAAGCAAAACATCGCCTATGTATCAGCGTCATATGCAACAGGCATCAACTCTATGGTCGCAGCTGATTGCACAGATGATGACGACCGTCGATACCAAGCAGCAGGCGGATAAAAGAGGCTATCGTAAGGAACCAAGATCGATACAGTGGCAAAAGCAGCTACTAGATGAGTCACTGTTCTCTCGTCATGAGCTCGTTCGTACTATATATAAGCACCCCAAACAAGAACACGCTTTGCAGCAAAGTGGCTACGTGGTGCATCAGCACTCTTATGAGCACTTGGGTCGACATTATGTTTTGGTATTCTACGGTCAAGTAAAGGGCGCTCAGCAAAGCAAGGCAGTTATTCAGCCTAAGCTTAGCGATATCGCGCAGGAGGTAGCAACGCGCTTACCGCTTGCAGAGCTGCATCATGTAATCGTAATGGGCATCGACTTTATTACAGATCAAGATGATACCTTTATCGATATCGATCTATGGATTCAGCCCATTGATGCGACGACTCAAAAAGAGCGGCAACTCACCAAACAAATTCAGCAGCTAAAACCACAAACCTCTAGGCTAAAAGAGGACAGTCAGCAAACAAGTAACCCTCAAGTCACTAGCGAAATCCGAGCTAAGAGTGCACAGGTATCTAGCGCTCCAAAGCACAAGGATATAGAAAAAGGGAAATTTAAAAAGCTGCCTAGTATGCAATTAAACTTGTCAATTCCTGCGCGCAAAGACAAGCCTTAGACAGTCTCAACTTTGCTAAGTCCTATAAGTTTAAACTCAAACAGTAGCCATAAAAAAAGACAGCCTAGGCTGTCTTTTTGGTGCTTAAGAGTAATCTAGCTTATTTGTTGTCATTATTTAGATCGTTGTTTAGACCTTGATCAGACAACAAGTTCGAGCGGGTGTTGCTTTCGACATCAGTAGTGTCAACAGACTCAGACCCAAGCTTACTCGTATCGACAGTATCTGTACTAAAGTCGTTCGTAGTAGTACTTGTGGTTGTAGGCGTAGTGGCAGTTACCGAAGTATTGGTAGCATCAGCAGTAGCAGCGCTTGGCGTGTTTTCGCGTACCGCGTCCGCAACTTTGTCCTGCGTGCTGCTATTAGGCGTCACAGCAGATTTTGCTTTTGCTTTGTCGCTTTCTTTGTCCATCTTGTCCTGCATCTTACGTAAGAAGCGAGCGGCGGCTTCTTGACCACCAAGACCGAATGAAAGGGCAAAGGCTACGGCAACAGCGCCTAGTGTTAGACCAAATGCTAGGTTAACGATAGAATCTGCAATACCCATAGCTTTTAGACCCATGGCTAATACTAAGCCCATGATCAATACGCGTACGATGTTCGCTAAGAACTGCGATCCTTGCTCAGAGCGCTCAACGACACCGGCGATGATATTGGCAAGCCAAAAACCGATGAATAGGATGATCGCGCCCAAGATGATGTTCGCACCAAATGCGATAAACATCGTGATGATCGCTGAGATAGGCTCAAAACCTAATAAGTCAGCTGCCGCAACTGCCGCAAATAACATGGCAAAGAAGATAATGGCATAGCCTACGACGTCAGATACTCGCTTGTCGCCCATCGTCTCTTGTAGACCGACTTTGGCTGGCAATTGATTGATCTGCGTGTTTTCTATCAAACCTTTGATGATGTTAGCGACCATGCGAATAACATAGAAAGTCACAATCAAGATTGCCGCTGCCATAAAGATATTTGGCAAAGCTTCCATGATTTTGTTCAGCATGTTGGTTGCTGGACGAGCGATAACGTCAATTTTTAGCGCGTTTAGAGCGGCAATTGTCGTTGGAATAATAACGATTAAAAAGGCTAAAGAACCTGCGATATTAGGCAGACTGTTCTCTTCGCTCAAACCTGCTCTTGAGGCTAATTTTTGCACATCAAAAGTAGAGACGAGGTTAGTGACGATGCCGCGTACGACTTTGGCGATGATGTAACCGACAACAAAGACAACCGCCGCAATTAAGATATTAGGGATAAAGCTAAAGATCTTATCGACCATGTTAGTGAGCGGTGCAAATAGACCATCAAGCTCTAATTGACCTAGTACCATTGTCAAAACAATAAGTAGGATGAACCAATAAACCATATCAGCAATCGTGCTGCTCATAGGTTTTACGCCAGCTTGAGCACTTAAACGCTCATCCATTGACGTCTTAGACAGTCCAGTATTGATAGCGGTACGTACTACAGTAGCAATGACCCAACCAATCACACCAACGGCGATAGCAGCAATGAGGTTTGGAATAAACGAGAGCACTTGACCGACCATATTGGCGAACGGTGCTGATACTGAATTGAGGTTTAACTGATTTAATGCCGCTGATATCGCGATGATAAAGATAAACCAAAAGACAATCTTGGAGACTATGCCTTCTATATCGTAGGTTTTACCTGTTGAGGTGTTCATACGTTGATTGACATTGACCTTTGCTAACACACCGCGCACTACTGCTGCGATACCTAAAGCAACAAGCCAGCCAATGATAAAGATAAGAATAGCGCCGATGATAGAACCGATAGGTCCACCAAGATAGCCATTAAAAGATGTAAATGTTGGGTTCATCCTGTCCTCCTTTAAACTTCACATATGAGTAGCAGAATAAAAGTCATGATATTGAAGGATGTAAACTCAAAACAATCACTTTTATAATGAAAACACATACGGACAGTTATAATAAATAGTATTTTAATTGGCATTATTCGTTGAATAATTAAGTCGCTAACTAGCTATTAAAGGCACTAAAAATAGGTGGTATATCATTCAAAATAAAGACCATATATTATCAGTAGTTTAATAAAAAGTTACCAAGAGTTACTTATCTTCTTAACCAAATTAGCTTAGCTGATATAATCGTGAATATAAAGACAGAAAGCTTAACCTGCCACTATATTTGTGTGATAAGTTGTTATGTTTATAGTAAATACTTACATAGACTGTACATTGCACCAATAATTTTGCGCTAAACATAGCTCACAAAACTAAGATTTGCTATGATATCGTCACTGTGACATCTTGCCACTATTCTTCCAATTGAGAGCAATTTATGAAAAAAATCACTACCTTAAGCATCAGTGCCCTTGCCAGCGCTATGGTATTAGTTGGCTGTAGCACTAACAATGGTAATCAAGAAGCAGCGGCGCAAAGCGTGGCTATCACTGAGCAAAGTACGGCTAATGAAAAAGTTGGCTACAGCTTAGGATTTATGATGGCTGAAGGCAATAAGGAAGCCGTTGATGATCTAAACCTAGATACATTTGAGATGGGTTTTCGTGATGGTTACGACGGCAAAGAGTCGGCTCTAACCCAAGAGCAAATGCAAGAAGTGCTCATGACGTATCAAAAAGAGCAAGAAGAGAAGTTTGTTCAAGACATGCAAAATCAAGCGGTAGAAAACAAAGCTGCAGGCGAAGCCTTTTTGACAGCCAATGCTGCAAAAGAGGGCGTGATGACCACGGATAGTGGTTTGCAATATAAAGTACTAGAGGCAGGAACGGGTCAATCGCCAAAAGCGACAGACGTGGTTGAAGTAAACTACGAAGGCAAATTGATCGATGGTACGGTATTTGACAGCTCATATGAGCGCGGCGAATCTGTTGAATTCCCACTCAATCAAGTGATCGCTGGCTGGACTGAGGGCTTGCAACTAATGAAAGAGGGCGGTAAATACGAGTTTTATATCCCAGGTGATATCGCTTATGGCGAAGCGGGTAACGCAGGTATTGAGCCTAACAGCACCCTTATCTTTGTCGTTGAACTCATAGATGTTAAGTAATATAAACACCTTATAAACAAGAAGCCCTTCAATATTTGAAGGGCTTTTTTGTTGCTAGGTATTATTAAGATAAATGCTATTAAAATGAGCCTATAGCGTTTTTTGGAACACCTTTGAGTTGCGACCATTGTGATACTGCTCTAAGCGTTCCTTGGGCAGGGCATCAGCATCAACCTCTTCAAAGCCTTGCTCTACAAACCAGTGCGCGGTACGTGTGGTTAATACAAACAGTTTATGGAGACCATGACTACGCGCTTGCTGCTCCAAAAATGCCAGCAAATCAGCGCCGCGGCTCCCATTGCGGTATTCAGAATGCACCGCAACGCAAGCAACCTCGGCTGAGTCTTTGCTTAAAGGGTAAAGGGCGGCGCAACCTAAAACCATGCCGTCACGCTCGATCACGCTGTAGTTGTCGATCTCTTGTTCTAAGCGCTCACGTGATCGGCTAACCAAGATACCTTGTTCCTCAAGTGGCGCTAGTAGTTCAGTGAGACCGATGACATCATCGATAGTCGCACGGCGAATCTCCTCGTAAGGATCATGGCTGATAAGCGTACCTGAGCCGTCACGGGTAAATAACTCTTCTAACAAAGCGCCGTTTTTGGCATAAGAGATGATATGGGTGCGATGTACCCCTTGGCGGCAGGCTTTGCTGGCGCAGTGCAAAAAGTAGCACAGCTCTTGGTTCAAATCGCGATCGCGTAAAAAGCGATCTACTTCATTAGGAATCATCTCGCTTAGCAGGCGATCATCATCGTTGATACCTGCCTCAGCACCTAACAGTATCAGCTTGTCCGCACCGAGGGCAACGGCTGCACTGAGAGCAACATCCTCAGCCAATAGATTGAACACCTCACCAGTCGCTGAATACCCCATCGAACCCAAAATAACAATATGATCGTGAAGCAAATTGTTTTTGATAGCTTCTATATCGATTGAGCGCACTTCACCTGTCATCTGATAATCTACACCGTCGCGTACCCCATAAGGGCGGGCAGTGACGAAGTTACCTGAGACGGCATCGATACGAGAGCCATACATAGGCGAGTTGGCAAGGCCCATAGACAGCTGCGCTTCAATCTGTAAGCGAATCGCGCCTACAGCTTGCAAGATAGAGGGCATCGCCTCACGCGGGGTGACACGGATATCTTGATGCAAAGGAGAGGTAATGCCGACTTCTTTGAGGTTCTTCTCAATTTGTGGACGTGCGCCGTGCACGAGTACCAGCTTAATACCTAAGCTGTGGAGCAAAGCGAAGTCATGAATAAGGGTGCTAAAATTGGGATGACGAACCGCCTCGCCGCCAAACATAATAACGAAAGTCTTGCCGCGATGGGTATTAATGTAGGGCGCAGAGTTACGAAACCAATGGACGTATTCAGGATTAATCTGTGGCATAGCGCTAGTAGTCATAATAGGAGCAGTCTAAAGAGGAAAAAGGGGTGACAAAAAGGGTTTGCCTGCAAAGATTTACCATAGCAAAAAACACCGTTATGAGCTATCTTTTTATTTGAATAGAATCAAGGTGCATTTATAGTGGAAAAGCTATATACACAACCTCAACACGGGGTTAGTATACCTACAAATACTTTTTGCTATGCTAAGCGCTATTGCACCAACACGACTCAAGAATAATCACGACTCAAGATTAATCTCGGCTACGATTTACTGACCTCGTTTTATCGATACATTAATTAGGGATAATGAACCTCATGAAAAAAATCAACTCTCTTGCCAATCCATTTACCGCTTGGAGCGGTCATCGCTTATTTCACGTCGTCGCAGGTACGCTTATCGGTGTGATGGCAGTCACTCAAGCTTCGGCGATGCTACCGACGCCTGAGCAGACTGTTGACAATCCAGCGATGATGCAGCCTAGCACCTCAAGCGTGCAAGCGGTCAATACGACAGTGACCGCAGCGCTCGTCGGCGTGGATGCCAATGGACAAGAAACTTTGATACCTGTCGATGCCAATACCCGCTTGCAATCTGGCAACATCTTAGAATATCAGGGTTATTTTACTAATAATAATGCAGATCGCGTGCGCAAGATGACAGTTACCATGAGTATCCCTGAGCAAGTAGAAATGATACGTGTGGTCGCGCCTGAGTTCCCGTATGGTAGTGTCGATGGCAATACGTTTGCTCGTATGCCGCTGCGCTCACGAGTCAATAATCAGCTGGTAGAGGTTGCACCAAAATACTATAAAGCAGTACGCTGGGATATCGAAGATGTGGGTCTCAATGACACAGTAATGGTTAAGTACCGCGCTAAAGTTAAATAGATAAATTAGCGCTACGACAGAAAACACGATGATAAAAAGCACGGCAGTTTATATCTGTCGTGCTTTTTTGTGCTTAGCCGTTTTTGTTTATATTGATAACATCAAAGGGCCGTATATTTGCTCTTGATTTTATCTTTAATGAATACTTTGATGGCATCAATTTGCGCCGTGGTAGCCTGCTCGCCTGCATCGATTAAAGCGCGGCGTTGACTGGTATCAAGCGAGCTAATATGACCGACTTTTGGGGTGATAATAATATCGGCGCGCTCGCGTTCACTGACCATAGCGGTTCGACTGCTCGAGGTAGCGGTACTACGCGCAAAGGTGTTCTCAAGTAAGCCCCAAAAGCTACTTAGAGAAGTAATAGTAGGTATTCTATCAGTAGCGCTCGTGCGCGCTTTGCTATCAGCAGCGGTAACATCGACGGCGATGACGATATCCGCGCCTAAGTCGCGCGCGCTATCAACGGGTACTAAACTGACTACGCCGCCATCGATGTATTTTTTGCCGACGCGTTCAGGAATGCGCGGTGCGATGAATATATTGGGCACACTACTTGACGCTTGTACTGCAAGGCCGGCATTGCCTGTAGTAAATGCCGTTTTCTTTAGCGTATGTTTTTCAGCGGCGACTGCTGCAAATCGAATAGGGAAGTTCTCTATAGTGCGCCCTTCAGCTTTAGCATTAATAAAGTTTCTCAGCTTTATCCCTTCAATAAACCCCTGATTTGACCAAGTAAAATCAGTCAAGTCGCTATCAGAGGTAGTCAGTGCTAGCTGCTCTAATTGCGCGGCACTATAACCGCTTGCGTACAAGCTACCGATGACGCTGCCGATACTCGTACCGACGATAAGGGTCGGCGTAATGCCATTCTCCTCCAGCACTTTTATCACTCCAACATGAGCAAAGCCTTTAGCGCCGCCGCCGCCCAAAACCAGCGCCACGCTTGGTGGTTCTACGATCGCAGCTGGCATAGTTGCAGCTGGCGTCATACTGTTACAGGCACTCATGAGGACAGTGAGCGCTATCAGCAGACTAGGCTGCATAGCTAAGCGAAAAGCTCTTAGCTTGCTAGATTGGCTATGCTTGGCAAACATAAAAATACCCTATAATTATCGTTATAATTAGCTTAGCATAATCAAACGCGTTGTCCGTTATAATAACCTACAGTATGAGACTTAATTAGGACTTTTGATGCCCTCTGCCTCTATCACATTAGATTTTTCGATACCAGAATCGTCACTCGATATGCCTGTGACCGCGCTGGCGGGTGTCGGTCCAAAAGTCGCCGAGCAGCTTGAGCAATTAGGTATCAAGCGCATATTTGATCTCTTGCTACATCTGCCGCGTGATTATGAGGATCGTAGCCGACTGGTGCCGATAGGTGAGCTGGCGCATGGGCAGTCAGCCCTAATTACAGGGCGCGTAGTCCATGTCGATAATAAGCGTAGTGGCATGACCGTAATCATTGATGATGACAGCGGCACCGTATCATTGCGATTTTTTAAGGTGTACCCTGGGCTACTTCAAACTATGAGCCTTGGTACACGGCTGCAACTGTTTGGTGAGATCAAGGTTAATCGCTATGGCAAGCAGATGCATCATCCTGAGTACCAAGTGATGAGCGCCGCCGGCACACTAATCAATACAGGTCTGCAACCCATTTATCCAACGGTAAAAGGTCTGCATCAAAATAAACTGCGCACGCTGATTAAACTGGCGCTACAAACCGTACGCACGCAAGCGCTACCGATGACGCTGTTCACGCAAGCGGACTTTGAGACGGTCGCCGATATGCCGCTTGTGCCGTTTGATCCCAAATCGCAACCTGTCGTCATTGAGGATGAGCCTGAGGATATATTCTCGGAGCTTGCGCGTAGTGTGCCTGATAAGACCAGCACAAGCGGTGTGCACAAAGCCAGTCCAGTACCTTATGAGCATACGAGTCATGAGCAGTTAGCATCAAATGACAAAACGGCTACAGCCGAGACGGCGCACGAAATGAACAGCGTCTATCATTTAACGATATTTGAAGCACTAGTTCTCTTGCATACGCCGCCCACTTATACGGATGCCCCTCAGCAGTATCGCCTATTGACTCAGCTCACGGCGCGTACGCACGCCGCCTGCCAGCGCCTAATTATCGAAGAGCTCACCGCTCATCAGCTGAGTCTACTGTATCGTCGTCAGCAATTGCATAAGCATAAAGCGCCAAAATGTGCCACTACCAGTCCACTGACGGACAAGTTATTTGGTGCTCTGCCGTTTGATCTGACGGGCGCGCAAAAACGGGTGATGACTGACATCGTCGCTGATATGGCTATATCGATTCCTATGCTTAGGCTTGTGCAAGGGGACGTTGGCGCAGGTAAGACTTTGGTCGCGGCAGGGGCAGCAGGCTATGCGCTTGATAGTGGCTGGCAGGTCGCGGTCATGGCACCGACTGAGATATTAGCCGAGCAGCATTTGGCGAATTTTAAGGCGTGGTTTGAGCCACTAGGCGTGGGTGTTGGCTGGCTTGCAGGTAAGCAAACAGCCAAACAGCGCCGCGAGGCTTTAGAAGCGGTAGCGGATAATACCGTACAAATCGTCGTCGGCACGCATGCGCTGTTTCAAGATACGGTTGAGTTTGCCAAATTGGGACTCGTCATCATCGATGAGCAGCACCGCTTTGGTGTGGAGCAGCGTATGGCGTTGACCAATAAAGGCGTGGCGAATAGTACGCCCCATCAGCTGATTATGACCGCAACACCGATTCCGCGGACGCTAGCGATGAGTGTCTACGGTGATATGGATACCTCCATTATCGATGAGCTGCCACCGGGACGTACGCCTATCACTACTGTGACGATAGATCGTAATCGCCGTGATGATGTTATCGAGCGTATTGCAATCAACTGTAGCGAGGGTCGTCAAGCCTACTGGGTGTGCTCATTAGTAGAAGAGTCTAGTGTGTTAGACGCGCAAGCTGCCGAGGCCACTTATGAGGATCTAAACGAGCGCTTAAACATCCGTATTGGTCTGGTGCATGGCAAAATGAAATCCGCTGACAAACAAGCCATTATGCATGAGTTCAAAGCAGGCAATCTGGATTTGCTCATTGCCACTACCGTTATCGAAGTCGGGGTCGATGTGCCCAATGCTTCACTCATGGTCATCGAAAATGCCGAGCGTTTGGGCTTATCACAGTTGCACCAATTGCGCGGGCGGGTCGGGCGCGGCTCGACCAAAAGTTACTGTGTGTTGCTATATCAAAAGCCATTGTCGGAAACAGGTACAGAACGCCTAAACGTGCTGCGCGATAGTACCGATGGTTTTGTCATTGCGCAAAAAGACTTGGAGCTGCGCGGTCCTGGTGAGCTACTCGGGAAACGTCAAACGGGAAACATTGGCTACTATCTTGCCGATCTGATTCGGGATGAAGAGCTGTTTGCTATTGCGCAGCGTTTGGCTAAACATCTCATAGCGGACTCTACGCGCAAATCGGATGTGAGCCAGCTTATCCACCGCTGGATGCCAGAGGCTAGTCGCTATACCAATGCTTAAGTGTATTGATGCTTAAGGATATCGATGCTAAAGGATATCAACTGCCTAAAGCTTAGCATCAATAAAAAAGAGGACAGCCAATGCTATCCTCTTTTTTTATTTATATAAATCTTAAAGGCTAAAAACCTTACTTGTCTTTTTTGGCCTTTTTTTGTTTCTTTTCAGGTTTTTCTTTTTTGGCCTTTTTAAGGTCTTTTTTGAGATCTTTAATATTTTTCTTTTGCGTTTTGATTTCAGCTTGAGCGTCTTTAATCGCCTGTTTTACCGCTTTTACTTTTTCTTTATTAGCCATGATGGGCTCCTTTTTGTTTGTTGTAGGGACTAGTGCATCAGCATCTAGGTATCGGTGCAGCGTTAATACTGTCTATAGTCGATACTAAATAAAACAGATACGTCGTATTATGGCGCGAGATTGAAATAATTTCTTGCGTACTGTGCCTACGCCGCTCGATGCTGCAAAAAAACCATTTCAATCTCGCTGTATCGGTTTTATATTGAACTGATTATAGTCAGCATCTTCATTGATGATTACCATGATGTTATTGTTGATTTCTCTATTAGAGAGTAACAAACCTACAAGACTATACTGTATGACGTATGTAAATTCTGCTAAACATACTCTATAGATTATTGTAAAAGACAGTGGTTATAAATGTCAGGAGGTAATCATGACTGCCAATCAGCACAAGATATACCAAGAGAAATCTTTTTGGTTACAAGACTATGGTCATTATAAGCCTAATCCTGCGCTTGATACGGATATAAGCGCCGACGTTTGTATCATCGGTGGCGGTTTTAGTGGTCTTAGCACCGCTTTTGAGTTCAAAAAAATCAATCCCAATGCCAGGGTCGTGGTTATTGAATCGGCGATAATCGGTTATGGGGCCAGTGGTCGCAATGGCGGCTTTAGTATGAAGCTCTTTGGTTTGGAGCCTGAGATAACGGTGCTGCGCTGGGGCGAGCAAAAGACCATTGACGCGCATCAATATATGATCAAAGCCGTCAACCATGTACAAAACTTAGTGCACGAGCATGAGTTTGAGTCTGATTATCAGCACACGGGTATGTTTCGAGTCGCCTATTCCGACAGGCAAGCCAAAAGGCTGAGCAAGACCTATGAGTTGTTTCAAAAACTAGGTTTAGATGGTGATATGTCTTGGCAGCCAAAACAGGCGCTAGCACAGGCGTTCAAAACCGATAAATTCCTCGCAGGCATGTACGAGACTCAGACGGGTCTGTTAAATCCTTGCAAACAAGTGCGGGAGTTAAAACGGATCTGTTTGCAAGTAGGGGTCGATATTTATGAGACAACGCCTGCGATAGATATCGAAGAATCTAGAACCATCAAAGTAACAACGCCTAATGGTCGTATTACCAGTGACAAATTAGTGATATGCACCAATGGCTATTCGCACAATGTGCCTAGCGTGCGCTTAAAAAACCATCAACTCCCTGTGTGGACCTATCAGGTAGTGACGCAGCCTTTGACGCCTGAGCAATGGGACGCTATCGGTTGGCACAAAAGACAAGCGTTTGAAGATAATAGGCAATTGGTGCATTACTTTCGTCCGACCGCAGATGGACGTATCACCATGGGCGGCGGGCGCGTCGCTGTCGCTTATGGCAATGATATGGATAAAGATAGCCACCCAAAAGCATGGCAGCACTGCGAGGAGCATCTCAAATGGATTTATCCACAATTACAGGACGTCAAAATCGCTTATAGATGGGGCGGCCCGACCTCAGTGAATCTAGATATGACGCCAGAGATTGGCTATCTAAATACTAACAAAATTATCTATACTTGCGGCTGTATCGGTCATGGTGTCTCTTTGACGCACTTAAATGGTAAGTTAATCGCGCAACTGCTCAGTGAACAAAACAGCGATCTGACTGACTTTTGGATCGTCAATCGCAAAGCCATTCGTCTGCCGGGAGATATTTTGAGTTGGTGTAGCGCAAAGGCCTTAACTGGTGCATTAACTTTGGTCGATAAGTTTGAAGAGCGTGGCTTATAGGGAGTACCTTACCTTTTTGAGACCCTTCTATTATTCTCAAAGCCCTATATCTTATTTAATAGTCATATTTACTTACGCCTTTCTACGTAATAGCCCTTACTATAAAATGCTTATTCCAGCTTTTGTCGATAACTTTCGCTTATGCAGTGATGGTGTAAATACAGCCGTAATTGACCTGCTAGTACGATAGACTACAAGGCTAAACGCTGATAATCATATAAACTATCTTTATAGAAAAACGAGTGTTCACCCCTTTTTTACCCTGTGCTTATCCGTAGAGACCGATTATGAGTGACCATCAAGACCCTAATCATAAGCAAGATCCTGCTACTATTTCAAATGCTACTGAGCCTGCCGCTAACACTGAGCTACCGCCTTATCGTCAGCCAGTCACGACGCAAAAGTCAGTATCCAAAACACCTGCTTGGTTGTGGCCTGTATTGATCGCGGTGCTGATTGCGGGTGTCTTATTAGGTAGGTACTGGGGAGAGGATGAGCCAGTTATTGATGAGCCAGTCGCTGCCAATAGTGCGCAAAGTGATAACGTAGGCAGCGATGCATTTGATGCCGCCCAAGCGGTCTTGTCAGTAGAAACCGTTATGCCAAGCCAAGATAGTATCGGCAACACCTTAAGCGCAGACGGTACTATTAGTGCCAAAGACACGGCTAATGTCAGCGCCAAAGTCAATGGCGTCGCTATCGAGCGTATCTTAGTCGAAGAAGGCGATCGGGTAAAAGCAGGGCAAGTGCTAGCGATATTTGATACCGACGCTATGGAGCAACAGGTATTGCAGGCCGAAGCAGATGTTGCAGAAGCGCAAGCGACCCTTGCCAATGCTATCGCCGATGCCGCGCGCGTGCTACCGCTCATCGATATCGATGCTATAAGTCGTCAAGAAGCCGATCGCTATCGCACCTCAGAGCTGCGGGCAAAAGCGGCGCTACAGGCGGCACAAGCACGTTTGAGTAGTCAGCGCTTGACCTTAGATAATGCAACCGTTACTGCGCCAGTCAGCGGTATCATCAGCGAAAAAATGATTGAAGTGGGACAAGTGACAGGCGGCGAGCCGCTATTTTCTATTATCAAAAACGGGGTCTTAGAATGGCAAGCGGATATCGATCCCAAATTGGTCGGTGAAGTGACTGTCGGCACGCCTGTTAAAGTCAGTTTACCTAATAATCAGTCGGTCATGGGACAAGTCAGTCGCATCGCACCGACTGCGGCAAATAATCGGCAAATCACTATCTATGCTAGCCTAGAGCCAAGCACTGCTGCGCGCGTGGGTATGTACCAAACAGGCGAGTTTCTGTTAGGTAGCGAGAGTATGCAAACCGTACCTAATAGCGCTATCGTCAGTAATGACGGCTACGATTACGTCATGCTGGTCACTCAAATACGTACGACTAGAGACGAGAAAAAAGTAGGCCGTATCAAGCAGCAGCGCGTGAGTCTCGGTGAGCGCATTGGTGATAGAGTGGCAGTAACCGAGCCGCTGCCAGCGGATAGTCAACTGGTCGAGCAAGGGGGTAGTTTTTTGAATGAGGGTGATCTGGTGCGTATCGTCAATACTATGCAAACCTCTAACAGTGCGCAGGCAAGCTCATGAGTTTAAATGTCTCTGCTTATTCGATAAAAAATCCGCTCGTTGCTATCTTGCTGTTTGTACTGCTCACATTGGGCGGTATTTACGGCTTTATGCAAATGAAAGTACAGCAGTTCCCTGATATCGATCTGCCAGCTGTCGTAGTTACCGTGACGCTGCCGGGCGCGGCGCCCTCTCAGCTTGAGAATGATGTCGCCAAAAAGATTGAAAACCGTATTACCAGTATCGAGGGCGTCAAGCACATTCGCACGACCTTACAGACAGGCGCTGCGACCATAGCTACTGAGTTTGTGCTCGAAAAAGATATTCAAGAAGCCGTTGATGATGTGCGCTCTGCCGTTGGCGAGGTGCGCGGCGATCTGCCCGCTGCGGCTAACGATCCCATTATTACCAAGGTATCGACGGCGGGCTTTCCTGTGGTCACTTACTCAGTTGCCGCTAGCAATATGAGCGTCGAGGATCTGTCTTGGTTCGTTGATGATACGATCACCAAGCGCCTCTCTGATATCCCAGGGGTCAGTACGGTAAGCCGTGTTGGCGGTCTGGAGCGTGAGATTACCGTAGCCGCCGATCCTATTGCACTGAGCGGTTTAGGGTTTCCAGTCTCGCAGTTATCCCAGCAACTAACAGGTATTCAACAAGACAGCTCAGGCGGTGAAGCTGAGGTCGGCAATACGACGCAGACCATCCGCGTATTAGGTGCGGTTGAGCGCGCGCGTGAGCTAAACGACTTACAGATTGCCGTACCCACTGGCGGTACGCAAGCTCTAGGACGCTTGGCACAAATCACTGATGGCCCAGCCGATCCAAATTCTATCGCCAAGCTCGATGGGCAAACGGTCGTCGCCTTTAATATCACCCGCTCGCGCGGCGCTAGTGAAGTTGAGGTTATGGAGCGCGTCGATGCTGAGCTTGCCAAGCTCACCCGCGAGATGAGCAATATCGAAGTCGAAAAGGTCTACGACCGCGCCACGCCAATCGCACAAGATTATGATGCCTCAATTAAGATGCTTATCGAAGGCGGAATTTTGGCGGTTATCGTTGTCTTCTTATTCTTAAAAAATGTACGCGCCACTTTTGTAGCAGCAGTCGCTTTACCGTTATCCGTCATTCCAACGTTTTTGGCAATGTATCTGTTTGATTTTAGCTTAAACATCATCTCCTTATTGGCTTTGTCGTTGGTTATCGGGGTCTTGGTCGATGACGCCATCGTCGAGGTTGAAAACATTATTCGTCACTTGCGTATGGGTAAGACCCCCTATGAAGCGGCGATGGAGGCGGCGGATGAGATTGGTCTAGCCGTCGTCGCGACTACCTTTACTTTAATAGCGGTGTTTTTGCCAACGGCTTTTATGGGCGGCGTGGTTGGGCAGTTTTTCCGTCAGTTTGGCTGGACGGCAGCCTTGGCGATTTTTGCCTCACTTATGGTCGCGCGTCTCATTACTCCAATGATGGCCGCATATATCTTGCGACCTGAAAAACATCGCGTTGAAGTACAAAGCGGTACGATGACGCGCTATCTTAAGATCGTCTCATGGACGCTGAATCATCGCTGGCTGACGATGGGTGCAACCTTAGTGCTGTTCGTTGCTTCGTTAGCTTTAGTTAAGCTGCTGCCGACTTCTTTTATCCCTGACAACGATATCGATCAGACGCGGGTGGCGATTGAGCTGACCCCCGATGTCGCCTTAGAGGATACTGCGCGCGTCGCTGAAATGGCGAGTACGCGTATCTTGGCAATGCCTGAAGTGACCAATATCTTTACCTCCGTAGGCGAGGCGCAGGCATCGATGGACTCAGACTCTGGCGGCAATAAGGCTGAGAATATCGCAGGACTCGATATCGTACTTGCGCCGCGCGCTGAGCGTGGCTCAAAGCAAGCCATTGAGCGCAAGATAAGCCAATTACTATCCGAGGTGCCAGGTGCGCGCTTTACCGTTGGGTTATCGAGCGGCGGCGAGACCGGTTACAACTTCTCTTTGACCAGTACCAATCCTGAGGTGTTAGAGCAGACGGTTCAGCAGATTATGACTGATATTCGCGCCTTGCCGAGCGCAGGCTCAGTGACTAGCGATCGCAGTCTGCCGCGTCAAGAGCTGACGGTGACCCCAGATAGGTTAGCGATGGCGGACAAAGGCGTGACCACCCAAGATATCGCCACGACCTTGCGTATCGCCACCGTTGGCGATTATGAGCAGCGTCTATCTAAGCTTAATTTAGATACGCGGCAGATCCCTATTGTCGTGCGCCTGCCTGATATTGCCAAAGAAAACGTCAATCAGTTAGAAGGGCTGTACGTGCCTAGTATGAGTCCAGCAGGTCAGGGCGTACGCGTCGGCGAGGTGGCGGATCTAAACTTTGGCACCGGTCCTGCGCAGATCAAGCGTTTGGATCGCGAGCGCGCTATTAGTATCACCGTACAGCCCGCTAATGGCGAGCTTGGCGAGTTGGTACAGGCAGTCAAAAACACTCAGACGATGCAAAACCTGCCAGCGTCGATTACGATCATCGATCAAGGACAGGCTGAAAACATGGCCGAGCTGTTTAGTGGCTTTGTCATCGCCATGTCAGTCGGTATCATCTGTATTTTGGGCGTACTGATTCTGCTGTTCGGCAAATTGCTTCAGCCCTTTACTATCCTAATGGCGCTACCGCTATCGATAGGCGGCGCTTTTGTCGGCTTAGTTATCACTAACAGCAGCTTGTCGATGCCATCGATGATTGGCTTCATTATGCTTATGGGTATCGCAACCAAGAACTCAATCTTACTTGTCGATTACGCCATCATCGCGCAAAATCGCGGTTTGGCGCGTTTTGAAGCTATCATTGATGCGTGTCGTAAACGCGCGCGCCCGATTATCATGACGACGATCGCGATGGGCGCTGGCATGTTGCCATTAGTATTTGGTTGGGGTGATGCTGATCCGACCTTTAGGCGTCCGATGGCGGCAGCGGTATTGGGCGGGCTGGTGACCTCTACTTTACTTAGCCTAGTTGTCATCCCTGTGGTATATACGCTTATGGATGATTTATCGAACTGGTTTGCCAGATGGCTTAGGCCGCATGGTAAAACCGATGACAGTGCAAATATGCTAAAGCAGGATACACAGGTGACGTCGAATGAGATATGAGTAGAATCAACATAGTAATACAAGCATATCTATACGAGTCATGGAGCTAAATCGTGCTATTGTTTCAACTAGCAATGGAATAACTCTATATGACAAGGAAGGCCGCTATGAAATTTCTTTTATTTCCTCAAATACAAGCGTACTTTGGCAAGCCAATAGCTGCTTTGTTATTAGCGGCTGCTGGCATCGGCATCAGCAGTATAAGCTACGCCGCCACCTATAATATCGATCCCACGCATGCCAATGTCCGCTTCGCTATCGATCATTTTGGTACGTCAACCAATACGGGCGGGTTTTATAATCTAACCGGTCAACTCGAGTACAGCCCGCAGGCCAAAACAGGGGATATCGCCCTCATTATTCCGATGAATACGTTAATGACAGGCAATACCGCCTTTGATATTGTACTTAAAAGTGATGAATTTTTCGATATCGACAAGTATCCAGCAGCGTATTTTAAGTCGAGTAAATGGTACTTTAGTGATGCCAGCTCGCCACAAGTCACTCGCGTAGATGGTAATCTGACCCTACGCGGGCAGACCCATCCGGTAACTTTGACGGCGACCAAATTTAATTGTTATCTGAGTCCTATTCTAAAAGCGCGTGTTTGCGGTGGCGACTTTACCACGACCATCGATCGCACCAAATGGGGCATTAGCAAATACACCTTGCTTGGGATGACTGAAAAAGTAGATTTGATGATTCAAATAGAAGCGGCAAGGCAGTAGGGCGTTTTATAGGTTCATTAACAGGCAAAAAGCTGGCAATAAAAAAGGTATCAAGCAAATTGATACCTTTTTATTAAAATAGCGCGTTTTTTATAACTGGTCGCTAAAGAGCGCAATCATAAAAAGCGTATTAGTAGACATTTAGGTTACGAGTTACCATCTTTTAGACTCGCTTCTACTTGTATAACGAGCTTAATGTCTTTCATCATACCGCCATCGGTATAGGTGGTAAGACCCCACTTAGTGCGATCAATAGTAGTCTCAAAATCGCCGCCACATACTTGAGTCTCAAGTGCTGGACTGTCATAGCAGTTGAATTTGGTCGCGGTGAGCGTGATAGGGTGCGTCTGACCATGCAGCGTTAGATCGCCTTTTACTGTCTGTACCTCTTCACCATCAAACTGCCATGATGTTGACTTAAAATAAGCGGTAGGGTACTTGGCAACATCAAAAAAATCAGCAGATTTGAGATGCTTATCAAAGCCTTTGATTCCTGTGCTCAAGCTACCCATAGGAATAGTGATACCTACAAAGCCCTTTTGAGCCTCTGGCTGATAATCAATCATACCTGTCAAACCATAAAATCCACCAGCATTGGTAGAGGTGCCAAAATGATCAACAGTAAAACGGGCTGCGGTATGGCTTGGGTCAAGCTCATATATGGCGCTATGACCTAGTACGCTAAGCATGCCAAGACTACTGACCGCAGTGATAGCAATAGTACGTTTTAATGTTTTAATTGATAAATTCATAATAAGTTATCCTTGTATACTGTAAGAGGTTATTAATGAGCATTCGAAGACTATAATTTCGTTATTCATTTTGGTATAAAAGCCAAAATAACTAAAATCTTTATCGTTTAGCTTATCTTACCGAAATGCGTTATTAGTTTAGCAAATATTTAGCAATCTTGTTGATTACTAGAATAGATGATTGTGTGGTGTTGTTATATTTTGGTTACTGTATTCCCTTTTACTGGTTTAAGCTGTCATGTTCTAAGATCGATACCCAATAAAACAGAGACGTCTTATAGTTAGTTGAATGCAAAACGGTTATAGATTTGAACGCGCTGCTGGTATAAATTTTACTTGCGTGCTGCGTCCCCAGAGGCTGCGCAAAATTCATACCAGCAGCGCTATAACATTTTTACAGTATATCGACTATATTACAGGGCAAAATTAAAACAATTTTTTCTTGCGTACTGTGCCTACGCTACCTGATACTGCAAAAACATATCTCAATTTCCCTGTATCGCCTTCAGATTAAACGGACTATATTTATTGGTTTTATATTTAAAACGGCTTTTAGACGGTGACTATCCTTTATGAGTGAACCGATTAAACAGTCTTTTATCAAAAATAATGCTTGGCTCATAGCGCTGACCTGTCTGCTTTTGGGCGGGGCATTGCTTGGTATCTCAACCAACTTAGCCAAGTACGCAGATGAGATTGGACTAACACCACTGGCTTTTTTATTTTGGTCAATTGCGGGCGCGGCCATTATCTTGCTTGTCGTCGCCTATATGAGAGGCGAGCTATTAGCGCCAAGCAAGCGTAGTTTTGAGTATTACATCGTTGCCGCTTTGGTCAGCGTCGCAGGCTCAAACTTGATATTTTTCTCCGCTATTCCACACGTAGGCGCAGGTTTTGTGGCGCTGATAATCTCCTTGCCGCCGCTGCTGACTTATTTGGGCGCGCTTATGCTGAGTATCGAGCGCTTTAGCACAGTGCGCGCGCTCGGTGTCGCCGCTGCGCTTATAGGCATTGGTGTACTGGCAGCGCGTAAATTTGCGACGCCAGATACCAGCGTCTTTTGGATCTTAATCGCGCTTTGTGGCCCTGTGCTGCTAGCGATTGGTAATATTTATCGCACGCTTCGCTGGCCGGATGATGCCTCACCTATTGCACTCGCGCCTGGCATGCTGATCGCCGCGGCTACTATGCTCGGCCTAGTAGGGGTACTGCCTAGTTTTTCACTTATAGTCTCGTTAGACAATACTCACTCAATACTATTAATCCTTGTGCAAGCTATCATCTTTGCGGTGCAGTTTGTCCTGCTATTTGTACTACAAAAAACGGGCGGGCCTGTGCTACTAAGCCTACTTGGCGCTGTCGGTGCTATCGTTGGCGTGCCCGTCGCTGTTCTCTTGCAAGGCGAAGCGCCGCCTGAGGGGTTAATCTTAGGCGGCTCTTTGATCGCCCTCGGTGTGATGCTAGTCACTTGGGGCGGTATGAAGATGGCTAGGCTATCAAAGTAAGCTTTATGCTGACTTATCAATAAGCGCTTTTTTTAAATCCTTTAAAATCATTCTAAAAAATAAATCTCAGCGGCCGCGTTGTTGAAGGTTTGCTTACCGTTTTTAAAGCCCGCTAGCGCTTGCGCATTGGTACGGATGGCTTCGATCTCGTCTTTGGCTTCTAGTATTACCAGCGTTGCTGGCGCGCCAACCACTATCTGGCTCTGCATAGATAATAGTTTGGCGGCGTTTTGAGTGATCATATCAAAGGCATCTGCAATCTCATCATCGGTAGATAATTGCGCGATATTGGCGTACATATTCGCCATGCGTATGAGCGACGCATCGCCAAAAGGGGTAAAGGCATTTAATATGTTGTTGCTTGAGATCATGGTTTTAACGCCCAACTCTGCGAACGGATTGGCATTGACCGTGCCTCTAGGGATAAGCGCTTCGTAATTACTGCCATTGATGTAGATATCAGTAGCAGGCAGCACAATTAGGGCAATATCCGCCTGTTTGAGTAGTCCTGCCATCTCACCGCGCTTCATCTTGTCCATCGCCGCAAGCTTGGTCACATGTCCGATAGAGACGCGGCCTTGATAACCACGTTTGATGGTCTCCTCTACCACTTTTGGAATGCTAGAGTCTTTAGGATCCAAATCAAAATCTAAATGAAAGTCAACATCGACGTCATACTCTTGAGCGATATCGAATATCAGTTCGATATGCTCGTCTGGATTGTCGTCTTTGTAAGGGCAGCCCCCTATCAGATCCGCGCCTTGCTCCAGCGCTTGTTTGAGTAGCTTAAGGGTTTTGGGTTTGGTCGTTAGTCCTGACTGGGCAAAGACGCATATCTCAACATCGATGGCAAAGGCATATTTATCGCGCGCCTTTTTGATAGCGTCAAAAGCACGCATTTCAGTCTTTTCATCAGTCTCTACAAAGGTGCGCAGACCGACGGTACCTTTTTTTATCGCCATCTCTAAAACTCTTGAGGCGCGCTCGAATACATCTTGGGTAGTAAAGTTCTCTTTGGCCTTGCCCGTCTGTTCGACGGCCTCATCAAGCGTGCCTTTTTCTACGCTACAACGGTCTAAAATACAGGCTTTATCCAGATGAATATGACTCTCAAAAAACCCTGAACAGACAAAGTTGCCTTTTGCGTCGTAATCAGTAGCTTCGTCGTTATTAGGCTCAGAAGTCGCGATTTTCTCAGTAGTAGCATCGTCTTTGACGACGTCTATACTAGCAATGAGTCCATCTTTTATATGGATATCAACAGGATATTGATAGGCTCGAAGCATGGCATTTTTTATAGTGAAGTCGGTCATTATTATTATCCCATTTTAGAGTTATCGTTTTATTTTAAGTATGTAGTGATCAGTAGATTCTAAGTAAAAGTATTATGTGCTCTATTTACTAGCAAGGCTGATAAAGATTTTCTAGCTTGGGGTGCCTATGCAGACAGGGGCTGCAAAAATTTTTATCAGTCTTGCTATAACATTTATAGTGAACCGACTATAGGTCATTAAAGCGTAAAATATTTAGCAAATAGCTGCTATCTCTTATTGTCATGGTTCGGTGGCAATTGTGTAGGCAGGAATGGATTGATTAGGGAGATATGACAAATAGGCAATAAAAAGCTGAGCATTACGCTCAGCTAATAATAAGTAAATAAAATAGAAATGCTATACGGACACGCGGAATGGATATAAATTTTTTTGCGTGCTGTGCCTACGCAGACAGAGGCTGCAAAAATTCATATCCATCCCGCTACATCTTACTTACATTAACTTAATCAGGATTTTTGAGGTTTTAATCTAAAACAAAAACTGCTTATTTCTTCATCGACATTGCAACCGCTTTGTCACCGATCCAATTGACCCAGCTGACAGGAAAGAGGCGTAGTTGCAAGCGGATGAGATTGGCCATCACGCCTGGCACAACCAAGAACTCACGGTTTTTGACGCCTTTTAGCATAGCTTTGACCGCATCTTCAATTTTGAGCTCGCCTGCTAGCTTTTTCATACCGACGCCTGCGGCTGCCATGACTCCGACCTCAGCTTGGGTAAGCGGGGTATCGATAGGCGGCGGGGCAAATACAGTAATATCGATCCCCAAAGGCTGCCATTCATAATGAAGCGATTGCATCATGCCCCAAATGGCAAATTTGGAGGCGCTATAAGAGCTATAGCCATAACTACCTGTAAACGATGCCATCGACGCCGTCACCATCACTTGCTTGCCGCGCGATAAAAAGGGACGTACCGCTGCCAGCACGTTGCGCGTACCAAACACATTGATACTTATGACTCGCTCAAACTGCTCTTGCGTCATCTCATCAAAAGTCCAAGGCCCTGTGACGCCAACGAAATGCATTAAGATATCGGGCGGCGTATGACTCGCGGCCTCAGCGATCTGTTTGGTAGTCATCTGGGCGTCGGTCGCATCAAGCTCATAGGTGCTAATTGAGGTGTTGAGTTTGTTCATGCCTTTGAGCGTTGACAAGGTCTCATCGAGCGTTTGCACATCAAATAGTACTAGATGCGCGCCTTGATTGATCAATTGCTTGGCCGTCTCAAAGCCAATACCAGAGGCTGCACCCGTGATATAAACCGTTTTGTCTTTATAGTAACTCATCAAGCACCTACCTGTTGCGCTTTACTATTTTGAGGTGCAGCGCTACGGGTACGCAGCGAGCCAAACTTAGCTTCGCCAATGAGATGACTGACCTTTTGACCTGGCAAGAGCCAATAAGGGGTGGCTTCACTACTTGAGGCGCAATTAGGAAAGTCAGGATTGCTAGACGGTCCTGCGATGGTTTTCTCAACGACCATAGAGATATATTGGTCGGTGCTGTCCTCTAGGGTGTTACCATTTAAGATAACCTCCATGCCTGTATTTTTGGCATAGCGGCGAATGGCGTTGACCTTGGAGTTCATCGGGGCATAAGCATCAGCGCCCACGCCATTCTCTGAGGTGACGCGGATACCGTCAGGGACGCGCGCGACCAAAGAGTGATTGCCCTCAGTGTGACCAGGCGTATGCACAAGCGCTAAGCCTTCGCCCAACTGTAGGCTACTGGTAAAGGTAATCACCTTTTCAGGATCGACGCCTTCGATGCCATTAGGGCAGTACCATTCTGCTTGTACTGGCAGTAGCCCCTGCGCGCTTTGCCATTCTTTTTCGTGGACGAGGAGCTTGGCATTTGGGAAGTAGGCAGGTCTGTCCTCAGTAGCGGTCTTGCTACCGAGCCATTGACGTACATCTTGCGTATGCAGATGGTCGTAGCTGATGTAATCGACGTCCTCTGGCATTAGATTAATCTCTTTTAGAGCCTCAGTGACATCGCGAAAGATAGGCGCAACCACGTTTTCAAGCGGCGACCAGTTGGGCATTTTATCAGTTAGGCGTTTAAAGAATGGCGTTTCACGGTCAGCATCGATATCTGATGGTGAGAACAACAAGGTTTTAAGCTCACCTAAGGCGTTGCGAAACTGCACAATAAATAGACGGTTTAAAATATGCAAATACGGAAACTTGTAGGTGCTTTGCGTATAGACGCCGCTATAAGCGTACCATGTCGGGTAGGGGACGCGCACTAGATTGACGCTTTGATAGTAGGCGACCTCCGGCTCCTCCATAAAGCGCTCGCGAAACGCTTCGGCCTGTTTGCGCGCCGCACTTAGGCGCTCTTGTGGCAATGGACTTTGGCGTACTTCATTAAAGTCGTGCAAGGTTTTCATACCTAATGATTGCAAATCCATCATATATCCTTATAAGTGTTTGGTTGTCAATGAGCTTTAAATCATAAGCTGTACTTGATAATAGCAATAGTATTTCGGCAGTGATAGTACTTTTAGCGTACGCTTAAGTCTTATCCCAATACGGATCATCACCGAAGCGTTCTGCAATAAAATCAATCAGATAACGACAGCGCTGTGACAAAAATCGGTTTTTGGGATAGACGGCATAAGCATTTAAAGAGGGCAGCTTATACTGCTCAAGGATAGGAATAAGTGCGCCGCGCGCTACGGTCTGATAGGTAATAAAAGTAGGCAAAAACGCAATACCTTGACCCCTTACTGCCATATCGAGCAAAAAATCACCGTTATTGGCTTTTATTTTCGATTGTGTCACCACGTTATGCGTTTTGCCTTGCTCATCTGTCAGCGCTATCGAGCCATATTTGCCAAGGCCATATTGCAAGAACTCATGCTCTGTCAGATCATCAGCCGTCTGCGGCGTGCCCATTTTGCTTAGATAGTCGGGACTTGCGCACAGCGAGTATCGAATTCGCGCCAAACGCTTGGCTTGGTGCGTTGAGTCTTGTAATTCTCTAATGCGAATAGCAAGCTCGTAGCCTTCTTCAACCAGATCTATGTGCCGATCTGAGAAGTCCAACTCAAACTTTAGATTGGGGTACTCTTTTGAGTAGTCATCTATCACTTCACTTAAATGCATCAGACCAAAGGTTAATGGCGCGGTCATCTTAAGCGTACCCTCAATACGCGTGGGTGCGCCAGTTGCTTGCTCATTGATAGCCTCTACCTCGCTCAAGATATTGTTCGCTTGGCGATAATAATACTCACCCGCTTCAGTCAGATTCGATTGGCGCGTGGTGCGGCTGATCAACTGATTGCCCAAACGCGTCTCCAAGTCTTTTAGACGACGACTCACCGCAGATTTGGCGACATTTAACTGCTCAGCGGCTTTGGTAATGCTACCCGCTTCAACCACGCGTACGAACATGGCCATATCTTCTAGTTGTCCCACCTTACTCTCCTGTTTTTCGTCGATAAAATCTATCTTATATAAAGGGCGCTCAAAATAATAAAGTCAGCATTTAAGTTACTATAGCATTGTTCTGATAATAAGAACTTATATTTGTGATTCGTGCGGTTTATCGCTCATCCATCAGCCTTTACAATAGTGCTATTATGCAACTCAACGAAAATACCTTAAATAAAAACTCAACTTTTGGAGAAACAAAATGGATAAACTACAAGAATTAAGCGCCCCAATCGGTCGCCTATTTTTATCAATGATCTTTATCTTTTCAGGATTTAGCAAGATTACAGGTTATGCAGGTACAGCGGCTTATATGGAGTCAGTAGGCGTCCCTAGTATGCTATTGCCGTTAGTAATCGCCCTTGAAATCTTAGGCGGTATCGCGGTACTTGTCGGTTTTAAAGCGCGCTTAGTATCGTTATTGATTGCTGGTTTTAGTATTGTTTCTGCTATTTTGTTTCATCAGTTTTGGAACGATGAGTCGCAGATGAACCCCTTTATGAAAAACATCGCTATGGCAGGTGGGTTTTTGATGATATTTGCGCATGGTCTAGGCGCTTATTCTATTGATAAAGACCAGACACCAAAGACAAGATTGCACTAAGTTTTAATAAGCTAAGTTTTGATAAGCTAAGTTCTGTTAAGCTAGGCTCTGCTAATATGAACAGCACCACAGTAATAAATGCAGAGTATTAGGAGATCACTATGAGTACGACTATAGCTTTAATTATAGGCAGCTTGCGTAAAGCCTCTATCAACCGTAAGTTTGCAGAATATATCGTGTCGCAGCTACCTGATGACATCAAGGTAGAAGAAGTTATCATCGATGACTTGCCGCTTTATAATTAAGACTATGATGATCAGAGTATCGATAGTTATGATCGCGTTCGCCAGCAGATTAAGACGGCTGATGCGGTCTTAATTGTTACCCCAGAGCATAATCGTACTATGCCCGCAGCGCTCAAAAACGTCATCGATATCGGCTCGCGTCCTCATGGTGACAGCGTATGGACTGCTAAGAGAGTCGCTGTCGTGACCGCTTCTCCTGGTACCTATGGCGGCAGATCTAGTGGCCTTGATGTACGCAAAAGCATGCAAATGCTCTCAGCTCAAATGATGATTAGCCCTGAGGTCTATTTAGGCCATGCAACTGACAGCTTAGATGACGCAGGTCAGGTCAGCGAGCGCACACAAAAATTCCTCAAAAAGTTCACAGATGAGCTCGCTACATTCGCAGGACGTACTGGTGTCTGATAGCGCATCTAACAGTGTAGCGTCAAATAGTCATCACAGTGGCGCTCAAAACGATCAGCCACCAAGTTTTTGGCAGCGCTACCGTGCCCCTGTGTTGTTGACTGTCGTCGGCGGCGCTATTGACACTATTGGCTTTATCACCCTATTTGGGTTTTTCACCGCTCATGTCACAGGTAACTTGGTATTGGCAGGGAGCGGACTTGTCAAAGGCGAGGACGGTCTGTGGATCAAGCTAGCTTCTGTGCCACTGTTCATCTTGACGGTCGTTGTGACCAAAATCTATATCGATAATAGCCGCAAACAGCAGCTGATACTGACGCATTTGCTATTAGCAGAAGCGGTATTTCTCACCGCGTTTATGATAGCGGGATTATCTTTTGGGCCTTTTACCGATGGCAATAGCATCACGGTGGCGATAACTGGCGGCTTAGGTTTGACGGCTTTAGCGATTCGTAACACAGCGAGCAAAACTGTCATCAAGCACATGAGCCCCACGGTGCTCATGACTGGCAATACGACCCAACTCGGTATCAATTTGTCTGACTATTTAGCCCATAGGACGCTAGATAATGCCAAAAAGCTCGGTCATAGCTCAGCGCTGGTGATCAGCTTTGTTGTTGGGGCACTATTGGGTGCAGTGCTTTACGTTAAGCTTGGCTACTGGGCTGTGGGTTTGTTTGTATTGCCAGTGCTGTACTTAGCTTGGCTGGCCCGTGACAAAAGCTTTTTACAGAACATCGGCTAGCGACCAATATCCTAAATCCTTGTATAACGCCATGCAACGATATTCTCTTGCAACATCACCCGACAAAATTCTCTTACATAGCTTATTTTAAATAACATCATACCTATTACTGTACAGGCAACTGGGGTAGATCCTATTGTTATGTCTGCAATCTTTGATATGGCGTAAAACCCCTTGTTAGCAGCACTGCATTTATCTTTGAGTAAATGAATCCTTCTAATGATGTCATGCAACCTTGCTGCCTTAAAAAGGCTGTACTTTTATTGTTCTTACTTTTATTGTTCTTACTTTTATTGTTCTTACTTTTATTGTTCTTACTTTTATTGTTCTTACTTTTATTGTTCTTTAAACATGAACTTAGTGTTGTTTTTATTAGTGTTTATCTAATTATAGTCAACAATTATACTGATCGAAGTAGTAAACGTACTTGGCATTTGCGATATAAATTCACCAACATATAAATAGGGGAGTGAAGTGGCTCATATAGAAAAAACAAAAAATGAGAGCGACAACGCGCCTTCATCTAACCTGACTTTTTGGCAGCGCTATCAGATACCAGTCATGTTAACTACGGTGGGCGGCGCTATTGATACCATAGGTTTTATCGGGTTACTTGGCTTCTTTACCAACCACGTCACTGGTAACTTGGTGATGGCGGGTGGCGGACTGGTTAAAGGTGGCGATGGGCTGTGGGTCAAGCTTGGCGCATTGCCTGTGTTCTTGCTGACGGTCATTATCACCAAACGTATGATCAATATTACGAGTGCTAACAAACCTATTCTCAGTAATTTATTATTTGCTGAAGTTGTGTTTTTGCTGGCGTTTTTGGCATCGGCTATCTATTTTGGCCCTTTTGAGCAGGCGGGCACGTTAGAAGTGGCATTTACAGGATTTTTGGGTTTGACCGCTTTTGCTATTCGTAACACCGCAGGCAAAACGATTATGGGCAAAATGAAGCCAACGCTACTGATGACGGGTAATACCACGCAGCTCGGTATTGATCTATCAGACTATGTGTTTGATCGCAAAAATTGCAACATGAGTAGCCTAAAGCATAGCTTTACGCTAGTTGCCAGCTTTACTATTGGCGCTTTTGTGGGTGCGGTATTGTTCATCTACATCGGTTTATGGGCAATTGCTCCGTTTATCTTGCCCGTGCTTTACGCGGCGATAAAAATGCGTGATAAGCAAGCGCTAAAAAATGCTACGGGCGCTTAGTGCTTTATTGAGCTTACTTGCAACAATCAACAAACTATAAATTTGATTTACCAGATATTAACAAACATTGTACTAGTCTACTAATGTAAGTTAAAAAGGTACGCTAGTATACTGTGAAGGACTATTACCTAGTGTGTAATGTACATTAAATCCTTCTTAAGGGTTTGGTGCACATCATTATAAATAGTTCTTCTATAACAATAACACTAGAGCACTTCAACTATAAACAAAATCAAAGGAAGATAATTATGTCTAATTTTAATATTGATCAAGTAAAAGCTGATCCTAGCGATAAGCTCATCACCCCTGACAATACAGTATTTATGTTCATTGACCAGCAGCCATAAATGTATTTTGGGCTAGGTAGTCATGACACAAAAGATGTGCTCAATGCGATCGTCGCTTTATCTAAAACGAGAAAAATCTGGGATATCCCAACGGTCTTGACGACGTTGACTACCGATACCTTTACCGGTGAGATTCCTTAGCAGCAAAAAAGAGAGTTTGAAAACGATACGCCAATCGATCGTACTTTACTTAACGCTTGGGAAGATCAACGCGTTGTCGATGCAGTCAAAAAGACGGGTCGCAAAAAGATTATTATGTCAGGCCTATGGACTGAAATCTGTGTGCTATTGCCAGCAATATCAGCAGCCGATCAAGGCTATGATGTCTACGTTGTAACTGACGCATGTGGCGGAATCGATAAAGAAGCCCACGATATGGCCGTCATTCGTATGACAGAAGCGGGCGTCATTCCGATGACTTGGGTTCAGGTCTTGTGTGAGTTGCAGCGTGACTGGGCACGTGAAGAGACTTATCAGCCGGTCATGGATGTCGTGATGGAGCACGCAGGTGCTTACGGTGTTGGGGTACAGTATTACAACAACCCACCAAAAGAGATCGTCAAGAATGTCTAAAGTGTAAACCTGAAGCTTTAAGCTGAAAAGTTTCATAAATAAAGAACGCCGTGCTCATAGCATGGCGTTTTTTTATTTTAGAGTTATTTTTATTCTAAGATTATGAGGTTTAGGGCGCTGCGTTATGAAATACAGAGTTGTCTTGGTACTCAGGGTGCTTGTCGATATAGGATTTGACATAAGGACAGGTGGGTTTAACTCGCAGGCCTTTTGCTGCGGCATCATCCAAGATATATTTGACTAGATAACCTGCGATACCTTGACCGCCTAATTCTTTTGGCACCTCGGTATGCTTGTACTCAATGCCTTTTTCACCTGTACTTGTGGTAAAGAACTCGTAGTCCTCCAGTGCAATTTGATCATCGATATGAATCTCAAAACGTTGTTTGTCTTTATTATCGATAACGTCATAGTTTAATGGTTGTTTGTCAGACATAGGGTGACTCCTTTTATTAATAAATGATAAGACCTAGATGGTGCTCTAGATTGTAGCTTTAATATGCTAGCAGCTTACAGGGGATGGTTTGTTAGCATTATATTACTGAATATAGGGTTCTGATAAACGGTTATTGTTCTGATAAACAGAATGGTGAGTTGCAATTGCTCTGGTTTATCTTTTATTTGCTAACAATTATTATAATTACATCGTTTAGAGTTGGTTTGAGGCGTCATTGATTAGAGCCTTATTACATTGAGCCAGCTCTGACGTTTAGATTTTGTAGTAGTAACGACTTTTGAATACTCATCTCACTATTAGGAATACGACTATGTCTAACAAGCTTTTAGAACTACTAACGCCGCAAAACAGCCAAATTATCTTTATTGATCAGCAGCCACAGATGGCTTTTTGTGTACAGTCTATCGATCGTCAAACTCTAAAAAACAATGTGGTCGGTCTAGCAAAAGCGGCTAAAACTTTTGGTATCCCAACGACTATCACTGCGGTTGAAACCGCGGCGTTCTCTGGCAATACCTTTCCAGAGCTACTAAGCGTATTCCCAGACAACGATACGCTAGAGCGCACTTCAATGAACTCTTGGGATGATCAAAACGTCCGTGATGCGCTCGCTGAGCATGCCAAAAATGGCCGCAAAAAGATCGTCGTATCTGGCCTTTGGACTGAGGTTTGTAACTTATCTTTTGCGCTATCTGCTATGCATGACACCGATTATGAGATCTATATGGTCGCTGATGCCTCTGGTGGCACGACTCTTGAGGCGCATCAGTACGCTATGGATCGTATGGTGCAAGCAGGCGTGATCCCAGTCACGTGGCAACAAGTGCTCCTAGAGTGGCAATGTGATTGGGCTAATAAAGACACTTATGATGCGGTTATGGATATCGTCAGAGAGCACTCTGGCGCTTATGGTATGGGTGTTGATTATGCCTATACGATGGTACATAAAGCCCCTGCACGCGCGATGGCAAGAGGCAGCATTGGACCTAATCCTGCCCTTAAAACGGGCTAATATATTATTGAGTATCGTGCGGTTAAATACAATATTTAGCCGCAGCTACTGTCTTATAGCATCAATTGAGTTTGCAAATCTTTAGAGCTTGGTTGATGCTTTTTTTATGGCGATAAAAATATGAAACTGTATCTTATCTCACTCGCGGTCGGCATTCTGGCAGGTCTGTTATATGGCGTATTGAACGTGCGCTCGCCTGCGCCTCCTGTGGTCGCACTTATTGGACTACTTGGTATGCTCATCGGTGAGCAAATGGTGCCTTATGGTAAGCAGTTTATCGCCAGTTACTCATCAAAAGATGAGGCGGCACAAGTACTTGAACCCTCTACATCAGCGCCCAGCACCTCAAGTGTCAATAATGGCGCAGTGTTAGACCCAAAAACCACTTCTCAGCCGCGCTTAGACGCTTAATTCACTTAAATGCACGCCCGATAAGTGCATTCCATACATTAAGGATAATATTATGGCAACTCCCGATATCATCTACTACAACGGCAAGATGACGACTCTTGACCACAGCAAACCTAGTGCAAGCGCTGTCGCCATCAAAGACGATAGATTCGTCGCGGTCGGCAATGACAAAGACGTACGAGAGCTGGCGGGCGAGAATACCAAGATTATTAATCTAAACGGTCGTAGCGTCATCCCAGGTCTTTTTGATAACCACACTCATGTCATCCGCGGCGGGCTCAATTACAATATGGAGCTGCGTTGGGATGGGGTAAGATCGCTTGCCGATGCGATGTCTATGCTCAAAGCGCAAGTGGATAAGACACCATCTCCGCAGTGGGTACGGGTCGTTGGCGGCTTTACCGATCAGCAGTTCGCTGAGAAGCGCTTGCCGACGATTGATGAGATCAATGCTATCTCCCCAGATACGCCAGTATTTATCCTGCATCTATATGATCGCGCGCTATTGAACGCGGCAGCTCTGCGTACGGTAGGCTATACCAAAGACACGCCTGAACCACTGGGTGGCGAGATTACTCGTGATGCTAATGGCAATCCGACAGGTCTGCTCATTGCTCAGCCCAATGCGACTATCTTGTATGCCACCCTTGCCAAAGGGCCAAAACTGCCTTTTGACTATCAAGTGAACTCAACCCGTCACTTTATGCGCGAGCTTAACCGTTTAGGGGTCACGGGCATTATCGATGCAGGCGGCGGCTCACAGAACTTCCCTGATGATTATGAAGTCGTGCAAAAGCTTAACGATGAGAATTTGCTGACTGTGCGCATAGCGTATAACTTATTTACCCAAAAGCCAAAAGAGGAAAAAGAGGACTTTTTACGCTGGACGCAAACGACTGACTATAAGCAAGGCGATGACTACTTCCGTCATAATGGTGCAGGTGAGATGCTGGTATTCTCAGCCGCTGACTTTGAGGATTTCAGACAGCCGCGCCCTGAGATGGAAGGCGAGCTTGAGGACGTTATCCGTATTTTGGTACAGAATAAATGGCCTTGGCGTATGCATGCGACTTATGATGAGACCATTGAGCGCTCGCTAAACGTGTTCGAAAAGGTCAATCGCGACCGACTTATGATGAGACCATTGAGCGCTCGCTAAACGTGTTCGAAAAGGTCAATCGCGACATGCCAATTGACGGTCTCAACTGGTTCTTTGATCATGCTGAAACTATCTCACAGCGCAATATTGATCGTATCGCCGAGATGGGCGGCGGCAGCAGCAAATACGCCGCCCGTAAAGCAAATGCTCGATAGCGGCGTCAATGTCTCAGCAGGTACGGATGCCACCCGCGTGGCCTCTTATAACCCATGGGTATCACTCGCTTGGCTCATTACAGGCAAAACCGTTGGCGGCATGAAACTCTACGATCAAGACAATCTCGTTGACCGTGAAACCGCGCTACGTATGTGGACGGAAAAGGTCGCTTGGTTCTCTAATCAAGAAGGCGAGCGCGGTCGTATTGAAGTGGGTCATCTAGCCGACTTTATCGTGCCGAGCAAAGACTTCTTTAGTGTCCCTGACAATGAGATTCCGTTCTTGACCTCGAACCTGACGGTTGTCGGCGGCAAGGTCGTGTACGGTGATGGCGAGTTCTCAGATTATGACACGCCGATCCCGCCCGCTATGCCAGACTGGTCCCCTGCCAATCAGTACGGAGGCTACGGCGCTTGGGGCGAGCCTGAAGGCGCAGGCAAAAACTCCTTAGAGCCACTGATGAATCAAGCGGCGATGGCTTGCGGCTGTGCTAGCGCTTGTACTTTGCATGGACATAATCATGCCAAAGCATGGAAATCCAACGCACCGGTCTCGAACTTTAAAGACTTCTTTGGTGCTTTCGGGTGCTCTTGCTGGGCAGTTTAATAGTTAATTAGATAAATGATATAAAACCCCGCTAATCTTAGGCTTAGCGGGGTTTTTTGATGGATTCACATGTTTTTATTGTTCTAAAATGAAGAATAGTTAATTGCGATTAGTACTGTTTATCGTGCCTAATACAACGGTTATAATAGACCCATAGTTCAAACATACCATTATAAATAAAGGATAACTTATGAAAACTATCTATCATGCAGCAGACTCTCGCGGTAATGCCGATCACGGCTGGCTCAAAAGCCGTCACACTTTTAGCTTCGCTAACTACCATAATCCTGAGCGTATGGGCTTTGGTGCGCTACGTGTCATCAACGATGACTTTGTAACAGGCGGTCAAGGCTTTGGTAAGCACTCACACCGCGACATGGAAATCATCAGCATTCCGTTGTCAGGTAAGCTCGGTCATGGCGATAACATCGGTAACAATGGCATCATTGAGACCGGCGAGATTCAGGTCATGTCAGCAGGTACGGGTATCACGCATAGCGAGATGAATGGCGATGACAATGAGCCTGTTAAATTCTTACAGATTTGGGTCATTCCAAACAAAGGCGGCGTCGCTCCGCGCTATCAACAAGTGCGCATGGATGAAGACGCTAAGCACAATGCTTTTAACCAAGTACTCTCGCCAAACCCCGATGATGCTGGTGTCTGGATTCATCAAAACGCTTGGTTCCATATCGGCAGCTTTGATAAAGGCGTTACCGAAACCTATGACTTAAAAGAGGCTAACAATGGTGTTTATGTACTAGTGCTAGAAGGTCAAGTGACCATCAATGGTAGCACTTTAGATACTCGTGATGGCCTCGGTATTTGGAATACTAAGAGCTTCACGATGGATGCTGATGAGGACGCTCGCGTATTGCTAATGGAAGTACCTATGTAGTAAGTTGGCAGTAAAGCGGCAGTAAGTCAGCAATAAAACGGTATTAGATAACGAGTATATCTATACCGTTAGCGCCATTGTAGAATTTATAGTATGAATAAAGTTAACCGAGCAGAGTGATGTGTCAATAATAAGCTTAAAAGTAAATACGCAAAAATAGACGCCGCCATTCTGCTTTTGGCTGTATTCCTATCCGTCATTCGATAATAAGAGGTGAGTTATGAGTATTCAAACCCTAGAGCCGAGACTGGCAGACGTCGGCGGCATTCCTATCGCTAGATTACTACCTAATAAAGGCAAGCAGCCAATTGGTGCATGGTGCTTTTTGGATCATGCTGGCCCCGCTGATTTCGGTCCAGATGAAGCTGGTATGCAGGTCGGTCGTCACCCGCATATCAACTTGCAGACCTTTAGCTGGATGCTTGACGGCGAAGTCTTGCACAAAGACAGCTTGGGTAACGAGCAAGTCATTACCAAAAACCAAGTCAACGTCATGACCGCAGGGACAGGGCCTACTCGTGGCATCAGTCATACTGAACAAAGCGTATTCCCTGATACGGGTGGATCGCCTGATGCGTCGCGTGCGCTGAGCATGGTACAGCTGTGGATCGCGCTACCCACGGATCAAGAGATTGAGCCAAGCTTTCATCACTATCCAGAATTGCCGACGTGGACCGAAGACAGCGTCGAGATGATCCTTACGACGGGCAGCTATACGTCGGTGACGGGTGAGCGTTTCGAGGCGCCAACGATTCAGTACTCAAAAATGGTTGGTATCGATGTGTACTGGCAGGAAGATGGCGAAGTTACCTTGACGCTAGAGCCAGGATTTGAGTACGGTATCTTAGTCAACGAAGGCGAGATTGAATCTGAGGGCAAAGTCTGCCCACAAGATCAACTGCTGCGCTTTCACGATCATGATGTCGCCAATAATGAAAGTATCAAATTAGTCGCCAAAAAAGGTACGCGGGTGATGTTCATCGGTGGTGAGCCTCTCAATAACCAAGTGCTGCTATGGTGGAATTTTGTCGCAGATAATAAAGAAGAGATTGAGCTTGCGATCAAAGACTGGAACAACGGTCACGAGCGTTTTGGTAATGTTGACTCAGATATGAAGCGTCTATCCGCACCAGAGTTGCCAGAAGGTTTTCAAGGCTAGTAGCAAAGGCAATTATAGAAGCGAGACAGTAAAGTAATCGGTAAGGCGAGACAAACTTATTGATTACCTTAGCTTTACAATTATAGTTACTGTTAAGTTATTTTACAAAAAGAGAGTACGGATATCATTACCGCTCTCTTATAATAGGCACGTTATTAACTTGTATGGGTTGTTCAATGATCAACCATACTTTTTTATTCACATAAATTTTGGAGACAAATTATGTCAGACCTACAAACTCTACAACAGCTTATGGAAAAGCGTCGTTCTATTTACGGCCTAAGCGATCAGTTACCTGTCTCAAACGACGACGTTGTCAAATTGGTTGAGCATGCACTATTGCACGTACCCTCAGCGTTTAACTCGCAATCAGCACGTTTGGTTGTACTATTTGGCGAAGACCATAAAAAACTATGGGACATCACCGAAGAGACACTAAGAGTGATCGTCAATAACGAAGAGCAGTTTAAAGGTACTAAAGATAAAATCGCAGGCTTTAGAGCAGGCGCAGGTACAGTATTGTTCTTTGAAGACAAAGGCGTTGTCAGAGGCATGCAAGAAGCCGCTCCATTATATGCAGACAAGTTCCCAATATGGGCGCATCAAACCAGCGCGATGCATCAGTATGCGATCTGGACTGCGCTTGCGAGCATCGAGATTGGCGCAAACTTACAGCATTACAATCCTGTGATTGATCAAAGAGTTGCACAAGAGTGGAACATCGCTGAGGACTGGGAATTGAATGCACAATTGGTGTTCGGTGCTATTGAACAGCCAGCTGGCGAAAAAGAGTTCAAGCCATTAGATGAGCGCATGAAAGTATTTGGCGCATAAGCCGCTATTATAAGTACAATAATGGCCAGTACCAAAAATAAAACCCCGCTATCGTAATGATAGCGGGGTTTAGATATTAAATAAAACTCAAGTTCCATAAAAAATTGGTGTTCTTACAAAGTTTAACTATGCCGGTTATTCTTTAAATATTAAAAATATTTATCTACTTTTACGAAAAAGGTGCTATTACTACGCTCATATAACGATAAGTTACTTTCAATTTTCTGATACTCGTAGTTTAACTTTGGTGTAAAACCTTGCCAACTAAGTCTTTTATGTCCTAGAGTTGTGCTAAATTGGTATTCATCGTCTTTACGCTTTTGCCCATAAAAAAAATTTTCAGCTTCAAAATCTCGCTGAGCGTAACGGAGACTACTTCTCACGCTAATCTTTTCTCCAGAGAAAGCCATTCCTCCACGTATACCTTGACGATCTGATGATTCAGCCTGATCTGCTAGGTCATCACGCATAAAATCAGCACCAGCATAAACCAACCATCTAGGTTTAGGTTGATAAAGCAAAATCCATGCAATACTATTGGCATGACCATCGTAGTAACTCGCTAAATCATCATCTGTATAGCGTTTCTGTATGTGAGAAAGATTACCAGAAATTTGCCATTCATCTGAAATTTTTCGATTGTATTCTAATGTCAAACCGTAATTTTGATTATACTGACTTCCGCCTAATAGATTTTGCCCTGCAATTGCTACAGCGCCCCATGACCGTTTGATATTTTTGTGGCGATACCCTAAATTTGCTTGCAGTGTTAATTCACTATAGTCACTATTATCCCAATAATTTACACCTTCCGTATCTATGCTCGTATAAGCGTAATGATTGCCTACTATATTTTTCTCTTTTGCAGCGCCAACGTTGTATCGTATTCCATGCGCCTCTTGTGGCAATGAATCGTCACTACGAATAAACGTAGCTTCACCAACTACTAACTCTCTTATATCGGATGCTTGATTAACGTTATCAGTAGACTCATAACTAAGGTTAAAATTAGGCTGCCATTCTTGAGATTTTTTTATACTAGCCAAAACCTGACCAACTAAAGACTGTAACGGAGGTGCAAGATGAGGCGCAGCTGTTACTAATTCAGTTTTTGCTTCAGCATAGCGCTTGTCTTCATACAGCATCATTGCCAAATCAAATCTTGGGTAATGTAAATCTGATTGACGAGTTAATATCTTTCGGTACAAGGTGATAGCTTCTTTTTGACGACCTTGATGCCGATACAATGCTCCTAATCCATAATCATATAGCGTTGGATCAAAGTTTGTAGCGGTACGATATTGACTCAATAACTTTTCTAGCTCTAGCCACTCTTTATTGATAATAGCAAAATTGATTCTTTCTTCCAGGCTGCTATTTTCTTTTGTTGGTGCAGGAGTCGGTGTATCAATGTTAGGTTGATTCAGTAATAATTCTGGTTGTACTTGTGGAGTATTCTGAAAAAACACGTTTTGGGCAGGAGGTACTTCCTGCGCGAGAACTGATGTAGATAAAGTGATACAACAGAATATATAGAGCTTCATTTTCATTAACTTTTACCGATATCATAAAAAACCGTTTGAAATATATGTTAAATACTTCAAACGGTTTAATTTACTTATTTGAGGATGAATTTTCTATTATTTAGAGATTTCACCACGAGTACCGCCAAAGCCAATAGTATCATTGCCATTAAATACAACCTTACCAGCGATTTCTTCAGCTTTTTTACCAAAGAAGTCTAGTGAATAACTACCGTTTCTAAAGCCTTGTTCAACTGTTGAATTAATACCTGTTCCTGCTATCGAACCTTGTTGCAAATCAACTGTATCGCCTAAGCCAGTAATTGAACCAGAACCAGTACGATCAGTAAAATTCACATTATAAGATAATATTCCTTCTTCATATAGACCTGAAGTCGAAGCAAATATAGGGTTTTTCTCGCTACTAAATGCTTTACCAGAATAATTCGCTGTACCTAAAGATGGAATCGCATTAGCTTCAGTTTTTAAACCTCCGATAGTAATATTTGAGTCTATGCCAGAATCAAAAATACGTGAGCCTACTCCCTCTGTCCAGGCTGAATAATTTCCTAAGACAACAGAATAAGGTTGATTGTAAACTACGTCATACTTTCTTTCGATTCTTCTATCACCATTTGTAGTTGTATCCCTACTAGATGTCATTTGCGCGCTAATTCGACCTACAGGATATGCACCATTATTGTGATACTTACCTTTAGCTTGGGAGAGAGCATTGTCTAAAGCAACTCTTTCGTTTTCAGCAACGATAGAGTCCAATGCAGATTGTGCATTTGTTGCACTAGCTTCTTTGTTCTCTTCAGCATAGGCAGTTGCCTGTTGATCAGTTAGTCCAGCTGTTTTAGCTTTTGCTAATAAGGTTACACGGTTAGTTTCAATTTTTTGCAGACGTTCTGCTTCAGCTTTCTCAGCAGCAATTCTATCTGCTTCAGCTTTTTCAGCAGCGATTCTATCGGCTTCGGCTTTTTCGGCAGCGATTCTATCGGCTTCGGCTTTTTCGGCAGCAATTCTATCTGCTTCAGCTTTTTCAGCAGCGATTCTATCGGCTTCGGCTTTTTCGGCAGCGATTCTATCGGC